>NZ_JAAGLN010000159.1 GCF_010548145.1 Streptomyces sp. SID10853 | reverse complement strand
GGTAACCGCCGATCACGACGGCCGAGCGCACCGCGCGCTCGACCGGCAGCGGCGAGCCGTCAGGAGCGGGCACCGCCCGCCGGGCCGCACTGACCGCCCGGTGCAGTGAGCGAGCGGTCCAGGAGTCCTCGGGGATCACCGAGAGCGCGGCCTGCACCACCGCGTCGGGGCTGTCGCTCACCATCGCGGCGGCCACCCCCGCGGCCACGGCCTGCCCGCCGTAGATCCCCTCACCGTCATGGCTGACCGTGCCGTCCACCGCGACCAGCCGGGCCGCCTCGGCCGGCCGGCCCGTCGCGTACACCCCGAACGGCGCGGCCCGCATGGCGAGCCCGTCGCTCCACGCGTGCCGGTGCTGGGCGGAGATCGGGGCGGCGAGACCGCGCCGCAGGTTCTCCAGGGTGCCGCGCTCGCTGAAACCGGCGCCGCGGAACGGGCCTTCGTCGCGGTCGGCGATCCACAGGTGCCACGCCGCCTCGACATGGGCGACGGTCAGCGCCGAACCGTGCTCGGCGAGCAGCATTCCCGAGAAGATCGCGTACTCGGTGTCGTCCGTACCTGCGGGCTCGTCCAGTACGAAGCCCTCGATACGGCCCCAGCGCTCCCTGATCCTGGACGGCTTCATGTTCTCGGCGGGGGCGCCCAGGGCGTCGCCCACGGCGAGGCCGAGGAGGGCGCCGCGGGCGCGGTCGCGCAGCGTACGGGGGAGCGCCGGCCGCTCGCGCCGGAGCCGGGCCTGGGGTGGTCCGTGTGCCGTGACTGCTTCGGGGGCCGGGCCTGGGCTGCCGCTCATGGGCTGATCGTGCTCATTTCTGGGGTTGTGCGGGCGCGGACGCGGGAGGCGTCAGCGCTGGTACCGGTCGAGGACCCGCTGGCCGTCGCCGGTCAGCTTGGAGCGCAGCGAGCCGAGACCGATCGAGCCGTTGTAGTACTCCTGGAAGGCGGGGGTGGCGATCTTGTCCTTCCACTCGGCGTAGCCGCGCACCCCGAGTACGGGGGAGGGGACCAGATCGCCGGCCATCCGGCTGCCCGTGAGCCAGCCGTTCGCCGGAGTGCGCAGCGCCGGGTCCTTCAGCGCCGAGCGGCTGTTGGGCAGCAGCCAGTCGCCGAGGGCGAGCCGGGCGGCGTTCTTGCCCTGGGTGAGGAAGGAGATGAAGTCGACCGCCGCCTGCTTGTGGTGCGAGTCCTGCGAGACCGAGAGGGTCTGCGGGACGACGCCCTGCGAGCTGCCGTGCGGACCGGGCCCCGCGGGCATCGGCAGGACCGTCCAGCCGAAGCCCTTCGGCGCCTGCTGCTGGACCTGCTGCCGGAAGGAGAAGTTCAGCGGGACCATGGCGTACTTGCCCGCGAAGAAGCCGGGCAGGGTGTCCGAACCGCCCATTCCCAGACTGCTCTTGGGCGCGGTGCGGTCGTCGTTGATCTGCCGGTTGATGACCTGGGACACCGCCGAGTCGGCTGCGTCGAAGCTCACCTTGTTCTTCCCGCCGGACGTGCTGAAGATCTGTCCGCCGGTCGACGCCGCGCTGTTGACGGACTGGCTCACCGGCTCCTTCATCGACCAGGCGACCCCGTACCGCCGGGTCTTGCCGCCCGGACCGCGGGCCGTGAGCTTCTTGGCGGCCTGCTCGAACTCGGCCCAGCTCCAGGGGTGGGCGGCGGTGGGGATCCGTACGCCGGAAGCCTTGAGCAGCTTGGTGTTGGCGACCATGACGCGTGGCTCCTGGAGGAACGGCACGCCGTAGATCCCCTTGCCGAAGGTGGTCATGTCCCAGGACTGCTGCGGGATGTCCTTCTTCAGCGACGTCGGCAGCATCCCGCGGACGTCGGCGAGGTAGCCGCCGTACGCGAAGTCCGTGAGGTCCGACGCGTCGTCATGGATGATGTCCGGCGCCTGGCCGCCCTCGAAGGAGGTGAGCAGCTGGTCGTGGATACCGTCCCAGCTCCCCTGCACATACTTCACCCGGACGTCGGGGTGCTCCCTGTTCCACTGCGCGACCAGTGCCTTGTTGGCGGCCACCGAGTCCTTCTGCCAGGCCAGGCTGAGGAATTGGAGCGTGATACGGCCCGGTGAGCCGTCGCTCTTCGCCCCGCCGCAGCCGGCGACGAGGACGAGCCCGGCAGCGGCGGCCAGCGCCGTCACCGCGGTACGGATCCGGGCGGGGCGGCGGGGACGGATCCCGGTACGAACGCGGGAGCGGGTATGGGCGCGGGCCCGGACAGAGGTGCGCATCAGCCCTTCACCGCCCCTGCGAGCATGCCGCCGACCAGCCTGCGCTGGAGCAGGGCGAAGAAGAGCAGGCTGGGGATGGTCGCGATGACCGAGGCCGCGGCGAGCGGCCCCAGGTCGGCGACGCCCTCCGCGCCGAGGAAACGGGTCAGGATCACGGACATCGTCTGGTTCTCCGGGGACTTGAGGAGCACGAGGGCGAAGAAGAACTCGTTCCAGGCGGTGACGAAGGTGAACATCGCCGTCGCGACGAGCCCCGGGGTGAGCAGCGGGAAGACCACACTGACCAGGGTCCGCAGCCGCCCGGCGCCGTCGACGGCCGCGGCCTCCTCCAGCGTGACCGGGACGGCCTTGACGTACCCCTGGAGCATCCAGAGCGAGAACGGCAGGTTCCAGACCACGTACACCGCGATCAGACCGGCCAGCGAGTTGATCAGGTGCAGGTTCTTCAGCACCAGGAACAGCGGGATGATGATCAGGACGAACGGGAACATCTGGCTGACCAGCACCCAGCCGTTGGCCACCGTGGACATCCGGCTGCGGAAGCGGACCAGGGCGTAGGCGGCGGGCACCGCGAGCGCCACCGAGATCACCGTCGCGCTGCCCGCCACGATCAGGCTGTTGAGCGCGGAGTGCAGCAGCGGCTGCGCGTCGAACGCGGCCCTGAAGTTGTCCAGGGTGGGGTGCTGGGGGAGCCAGGTCGGGCTGATGGACCCCAGCTCCCTGGGCGACTTGAACGCGGTGGACACCAGCCACACCAGCGGGAACGCCAGGAAGACCAGATAGCACAGGAGCGCCAGATACTGCCCGGTGCGGCCGGCCGTCCGCCGGGCCCGGAGCCGTGCGGGGACACTCATGCCGCCTCCTCGTTGAGCTTCTTGCGCAGGAACACGGTGAGGAGGACCGCGATGAGGGCGACCATCACCAGGCCCATCGCGGCCGCGTAGCCGAACTGGCCGTACTTGAAAGCCTCTTCGTACGAGAAGAGCATCGGCAGCCGGGTCTTGCCGCCGGGTCCGCCCTGCGTCAGCACATAGACCAGGCCGAACGAGTTGAAGTTCCAGATGAAGTTCAGTGAGGTCACCGCGATCACCACGGGCCTGACCGCCGGCCAGGTGACGGTGGTGAAGCGCCGCCACAGCCCGGCGCCGTCGAGCTGCGCGGCCTCCTTCAGCTCCACCGGCACGTTCTGCAGGCCGGCCAGCAGCACGACGGTGGTCTGCGGCATCCCGGCCCAGACACCGACCACGATCACCGCCGGGAGCGCCACCGAGAGGCTGGTCAGCCAGTCCACGTTGTCGCTGATCAGGTGCAGCTGCATGAGGGTCTTGTTGAGGATGCCCGCGTCCGGGTGGTAGACGAGGCGCCACATGATGCCGACGACCACCTCGGGCATCGCCCACGGGACCAGCGCGAGCGTGCGGGCGAGCCAGCGGAAGCGCAGGTTCTCGTTGAGCAGCAGCGCCAGGCCCAGCGCCATCACGAACTGCAGCACGGTGACGCTGACGGCCCAGACGACGCCGATCCGGAACGACTCCCAGAACAGCGAGTCGTGCAGCAGGTCGGTGAAGTTGGCCAGTCCGGTGAACTGCGTCGACGTGGTGCGGCCCGCCTGCGAGTCGGTGAAGGCGAGCGAGATGCCGTACAGCAGCGGCCCCACGCTGAGCACCAGGACCGGGAGCAGGGCGGGCGCCAGCAGGAACCAGGCGCCCCGGTCCAGGCCGAGCGCCCGTTTGCGCTGGTCGGGGGTGCGGGGCGGTGGGGTGCCGCGGTGGCCCGCGGCGTCTTTGCCACGGGCTGCGGTGAGACTCATACGGACCTCGGGTTCTCCAGGTCGGTCGCCGGCGCGGTGGAGGCGCGTACGACGAGGCGGGGTACGGCGGTGCTGTGCTGTGGGGCTTCGGGGGCCGCTCCCTGGCCGAGCCGGGCGAGCAGCAGCTCGGCCGCCCGCCTGCCGCGCTCGACGGAGCCCAGGTCGACGCTGGTCAGCGGCGGCCAGGCGGCCTGGGCCAGGGTGCTGTCGTCCATCCCGGCCACGGCGATGTCGTCGGGGATGCGCAGCCCGCGGGAGTGCAGGGTGCGGACCGCGCCGACGGCCAGCTGGTCGTTGGCGCAGAACAGCGCGTCGGGGGAGGCGGCCAGCAGCCGCTCGGCCGCCGCCGCGCCGGACTCGGTGGCGAAGCCGGTGCTCACCACGAGCGACTCGTCGTAGGGCAGGCCCAGGCTCTCCAGCGCCTTGCGGTAGCCGCTCGCACGGTTGCGGCCCGGCACGGTGTCGAGCGGGCCGTTGACGAAGGCGATCCTGCGCCGGCCCGTCTCGTACAGATGGCGCACGGCGAGGCCGACGCCGCGCACCGAGTCGGCGCGGACGCTGTCGACGGGTACGTTCTCCGGCAGTGAGCCGATGATCACGACCGGGGCGGCCGCCGAAGCGAGCACTTTCGCATAGGCACCGGTGATGCGGATGGGGCAGAGGATCAGCCCGTCGCTGGTGCGGTCGCCGAGACTGCGGATCGCGGCCAGCTCGTCCTCCACGACCGCGTCGGTGGAGTGCAGCAGCAGCCGGTATCCGGCGGCCCGGGTGACGGCCTGGATGCCGCGGACCATCGCCACGTACACCGGGTTGCCGATGTCCTCCATCGCGAAGGTCAGCTGCCGGGTCCTGCCGCCCTTGAGCGAGCGGGCCACGGCGTTCGGTACGTAACCGAGCTCGGCGACCGCGCGCTCCACCCGGGAGACGGTGTCGGGGCGGGCGCCCACACCGTTGAGCACCCGGGAGACGGACGCGATGGACACCCCCGCGCGCTCGGCGATCGACACGATGGTCGGCGTCCCGTTCTGCGGCATGCCTGCCCCCTGAGCATCCGTGACGTGGAGTGGGTCGATGGGTGAGTGAGCTGTAAACGTTTCCAGCGACTGGAAACGTTTACAGATACTGGAGACCCGCCTCCGGGACGTCAATGCGGCTGTCGTGTGATCCATGTCTCCATGGCGTTCCCGGGGGATCACATCCGGGCTGGTCCCGGCCCTCCGCGCCCCTGGTAAGTACGGCCTTCCTTGCTGGCGGGGGCCATTTTTCGTGCGTACTTTCGACTCTGTTCCCGGGTTCGCTGCGCGGAGCGGGGGCGCTGACGAAGAGAGAAGGGCGGGGACCGATGTCCATCATGGAGAACGAGGCGGCGCTGCACGAGGCGCACCGCGACAACCACACCCACCGGGACGTGAACGGCGGCTGGCTGCGCCCCGCCGTCTTCGGTGCGATGGACGGGCTGGTCTCCAACCTCGCGCTGATGACCGGAGTCGCCGGCGGTGACGTCTCGCACCGCACCATCGTGATCACCGGGCTCGTGGGCCTGGCGGCCGGAGCCTTCTCGATGGCCGCGGGCGAGTACACGTCGGTCGCCTCGCAGCGTGAGCTCGTCCAGGCCGAACTCGAAGTCGAGCGCCGGGAGTTGCGCAAGCACCCGCTGGACGAGATGCAGGAGCTGGCCGCGCTCTACGTCTCACGCGGGGTGGAGCCCCGGCTGGCGGCCGAGGTCGCCGAGCAGCTCTCCCGTGACCCCGAGCAGGCGCTGGAGATCCACGCCAGGGAAGAGCTGGGCATCGACCCGGACGACCTGCCGTCCCCGCTGATCGCGGCACTGTCGTCCTTCGGCGCCTTCGCGCTGGGCGCGCTGCTCCCGCTGCTGCCGTATCTGCTCGGCGCCACCGCGCTCTGGCCGGCGCTGCTGCTGGCGCTGATCGGGCTCTTCGGCTGCGGCGCCGTGGTGGCGCGGGTCACGGCGCGCTCCTGGTGGTACAGCGGGCTGCGGCAGCTGGCGCTGGGCGGGGCCGCGGCCGGGATCACGTACGCGCTGGGGGCGCTGTTCGGCACCGCGGTGGGCTGACCGGCCGGGGGTGGCTTCGGGCGCACAGCGGGGTGAGGCTTTATGCGGGGTGCATCATAGGTATCGAGGTATCGGTTACCCGGCGGTTTTGAGTGCTGAATCACCGGGCATAAGGCGAAAGCGCCGCAGGCAACGTCGCCTGCTCCGTTCCGGGCCCCACGGACGCCGATCCGGCCGTGTCGCCCCCACCTCCACCGCTCTGCGGTGTCCGCATGCTGGAATGAAACATCCGGTTTTCGAGAAGCATTCCATCATGTAACCTGCTCGAAATTTCGCAGAGGGCCAACGTCGTCCCTATGCACTTGCATATGCCACGACGACGACGGGAGAGCCGATGCGCATCCACGCCTGGTCGCCCATGGAGGGTCGCCCCGCCCCGCAGGGGATGTACGACCCCAGCAACGAACACGACGCCTGCGGTGTCGGGTTCGTGGCCACTCTTACCGGCGTGGCCAGCCACGAGCTGGTCGAGCAGGCGCTGACCGTACTGCGCAATCTCGAACACCGCGGCGCCACCGGATCCGAGCCGGACTCCGGCGACGGCGCGGGAATCCTGCTCCAGGTGCCGGACGCCTTCCTGCGTGAGGCCACCGGATTCGAGCTCCCCGAAGCGGGTGCGTACGCCGTCGGTATCGGCTTCCTGCCGCTCGACGACAGCCCGGCGGCCGTCTCACGGATCGAGACGCTGGCCGCGGAGGAAGGGCTCACCGTCCTCGGCTGGCGCGAGGTCCCGGTGACCCCGGACCTGCTGGGCAGCGGCGCCCGCGCCACGATGCCCGAATTCCGCCAGCTCTTCGTCGCCGACGCACCCCAGGGCCAGGAGGCCCCCGCGACGGGCATCGCGCTCGACCGCAAGGCATTCGTCCTGCGCAAGCGCGCCGAGCGCGAGGCCGGTGTCTACTTCCCGTCGCTCTCCGCCCGCACGATCGTCTACAAGGGCATGCTCACCACGGGGCAGCTGGAGCCGTTCTTCCCCGACCTCTCCGACCGCCGCTTCGCCACCGCGGTCGCCCTGGTGCACTCGCGCTTCTCGACCAACACCTTCCCGAGCTGGCCGCTCGCCCACCCGTACCGCTTCGTCGCGCACAACGGCGAGATCAACACGGTCAAGGGCAACCGCAACTGGATGAAGGCCCGTGAGTCCCAGCTCGCGTCCGACCTCTTCGGACCGCAGAAGCTGGACCGGATCTTCCCCCTGTGCACCCCGGACGCCTCGGACTCCGCCTCCTTCGACGAGGTCCTGGAGCTCCTGCACCTCGGCGGCCGCTCGCTCCCGCACTCCGTGCTGATGATGGTCCCCGAGGCGTGGGAGAACCACGAGTCGATGGACCCGGCACGACGGGCCTTCTACCAGTACCACGCGACGATGATGGAGCCCTGGGACGGCCCCGCCTGCGTCACCTTCACCGACGGCACCCAGGTCGGCGCGGTCCTCGACCGCAACGGTCTGCGCCCCGGCCGCTACTGGGTGACCGACGACGGCCTCGTCGTCCTCTCCTCCGAGGTCGGCGTCCTGGACATCGACCCCGCGAAGGTCGTCCGCAAGGGCCGGCTGCAGCCCGGCCGGATGTTCCTCGTGGACACCGCCGAGCACCGCATCATCGAGGACGACGAGATCAAGGCCGGCCTCGCCGCCGAGCAGCCGTACGAGGAGTGGCTGGAGAGCGGCGAGATCGAGCTGGAGGACCTCCCCGAGCGCGAGCACATCGTGCACACCCACGCCTCGGTCACCCGCCGCCAGCAGACCTTCGGCTACACCGAGGAGGAGCTGCGCGTCATCCTCGCGCCCATGGCCCGCACCTCGGGCGAGCCGCTCGGCTCCATGGGCACGGACTCGCCGATCGCCGCGCTCTCCGCGCGCCCCCGGCTGCTCTTCGACTACTTCACCCAGCTCTTCGCGCAGGTCACCAACCCGCCGCTGGACGCCATCCGCGAGGAGCTCGTCACCTCGCTGCGCTCCACGCTGGGCCCCGCGGGCAACATCCTGGAGCCCACCGCGGCCGCCTGCCGCAGCGTCACGCTGCCCTTCCCGGTGATCGACAACGACGAGCTGGCCAAGCTCATACACATCAACGCCGACGGCGACATGCCGGGGATGAAGGCCGCGACGCTCGCCGGTCTCTACCGGGTGAGCGGCGGCGGCGAGGCCCTCGCGGCCCGGCTGAAGGACATCTGCGACGAGACCGACGCCGCCATCGAGGCGGGCGCCCGGCTCATCGTGCTCTCCGACCGGCACTCCGACGCCGAGCACGCCCCGATCCCCTCGCTGCTGCTCACATCGGCCGTCCACCACCACCTCATCCGCACCAAGCAGCGCACCCAGGTGGGGCTGCTCGTCGAGGCCGGTGACGTCCGTGAGGTCCACCATGTCGCGCTGCTCATCGGATACGGCGCCGCCGCCGTCAACCCGTACCTCGCCATGGAGTCCGTCGAGGACCTGGTACGCGCCGGCACCTTCATCGACGGCATGGAGCCCGAGCAGGCCATCCGCAACCTGATCTACGCCCTCGGCAAGGGCGTCCTGAAGGTCATGTCCAAGATGGGCATCTCGACCGTGGCCTCCTACCGCGGCGCCCAGGTCTTCGAGGCCGTCGGACTCGACCAGTCCTTCGTCGACACGTACTTCAACGGCACCGCCACCAAGATCGGCGGCGCCGGACTCGACGTCGTCGCTACCGAGGTCGCCGCCCGGCACGCCAAGGCGTACCCGGCGTCCGGCATCTCCGCATCGCACCGCAAGCTGGAGATCGGCGGCGAGTACCAGTGGCGCCGCGAGGGCGAGCCACACCTCTTCGACCCGGACACCGTCTTCCGCCTCCAGCACGCGGCGCGCTCCGGCCGGTACGACATCTTCAAGAAGTACACGGACCGGGTGAACGAGCAGTCCGAGCGGCTGATGACGCTCCGCGGCCTGTTCGGCTTCGCCTCCGGCCGCGAGTCCATCCCGCTCGACGAGGTGGAGCCCGCGTCCGAGATCGTCAAGCGCTTCTCCACCGGCGCCATGTCGTACGGCTCCATCTCCAAGGAGGCGCACGAGACCCTCGCCATCGCCATGAACCAGCTGGGCGGCAAGTCCAACACCGGTGAGGGCGGCGAGGACGCCGACCGGCTGTACGACCCGGCGCGCCGCTCGTCCATCAAGCAGGTCGCGTCCGGCCGCTTCGGTGTGACCAGCGAGTACCTGGTCAACGCGGACGACATCCAGATCAAGATGGCGCAGGGCGCCAAGCCCGGCGAGGGCGGCCAGCTGCCCGGCCACAAGGTCTACCCGTGGGTCGCCAAAACCCGGCACTCGACGCCGGGCGTCGGCCTCATCTCGCCGCCGCCGCACCACGACATCTACTCCATCGAGGACCTCGCCCAGCTGATCCACGACCTCAAGAACGCCAACCCGGCGGCCCGCATCCATGTGAAGCTGGTCTCCGAGGTCGGTGTCGGCACGGTCGCCGCGGGCGTCTCCAAGGCACACGCGGACGTCGTCCTCATCTCAGGACACGACGGCGGCACCGGCGCCTCCCCGCTCACCTCGCTGAAGCACGCGGGCGGCCCCTGGGAGCTCGGCCTCGCCGAGACCCAGCAGACGCTGCTGCTCAACGGCCTGCGCGACCGCATCGTCGTACAGACTGACGGCCAGCTGAAGACCGGCCGTGACGTCATCATCGCCGCGCTCCTCGGCGCCGAGGAGTTCGGTTTCGCGACCGCGCCGCTCGTCGTCTCCGGCTGCGTCATGATGCGCGTCTGCCACCTCGACACCTGCCCGGTCGGCATCGCCACCCAGAACCCGGTGCTGCGCGAGCGCTTCTCCGGCAAGGCCGAGTACATCGTGAACTTCTTCCGGTTCATCGCCGAAGAGGTCCGTGAACTCCTCGCCGAGCTGGGCTTCCGTACGCTCGAAGAGGCCGTCGGCCACGCCGAGCTGCTCGACACCGAGCGGGCCGTGAACCACTGGAAGGCGCAGGGGCTCGAACTCGCCCCGCTCTTCCACGTCCCCGACCTGCCCGACGGCTCGGTACGCCACCGGACCGCGGCGCAGGACCACGGCCTGGAGAAGGCGCTCGACAACCAGCTGATCAAGCTGGCGGCCGACGCGCTGGCCGCCGACTCGGCCGAGGCCGCCCAGCCGGTCCGCGCCCAGGTCGCCATCCGGAACATCAACCGGACCGTCGGCACGATGCTCGGCCACGAGGTGACGAAGAAGTTCGGCGGTGCGGGCCTGCCCGACGACACCATCGACATCACCTTCACCGGCTCCGCGGGCCAGTCCTTCGGCGCCTTCGCCCCGCGCGGGGTGACGCTCCGGCTTGAGGGTGACGCCAACGACTACGTCGGCAAGGGCCTCTCCGGCGGCCGGGTCGTCGTCCGCCCGGACCGCGGCGCCGAGCACCTCGCCGAGTACTCCACCATCGCGGGCAACACCATCGCGTACGGCGCGACCGGCGGCGAGCTGTTCCTGCGCGGCCGCACCGGCGAGCGGTTCTGCGTCCGCAACTCCGGCGCGACGGTCGTCTCGGAGGGCGTGGGCGACCACGGCTGCGAGTACATGACCGGCGGGCACGCCGTGGTCATCGGTGAGACAGGACGGAACTTCGCCGCCGGTATGTCGGGCGGTGTCGCGTACGTCATCGACCTGGACCGCGACAACGTCAACGCCGGCAACGCCGGTGCGATCGAGCAGATCGACGAGACCGACAAGCAGTGGCTGCACGACGTCGTGCGCCGCCACCAGGAGGAGACCGGCTCCACCGTGGCCGAGAAGCTGCTGGCCGACTGGGACACCGCGGCCGCCCGCTTCAGCAAGATCATCCCCACCACCTACAAGGCAGTGCTCGCCGCCAAGGACGCCGCTGAGCTGGCAGGTCTCACCGAGAACGAGACCACCGAGAAGATGATGGAGGCGGCGACCAATGGCTGACCCCAAGGGCTTTCTGACCACGGACCGCGAGGTCGCGAAGACCCGCCCCGTCGAGGAGCGGGTGAAGGACTGGAACGAGGTCTACGTTCCCGGGTCCCTGCTGCCGATCATCAGCAAGCAGGCCGGCCGCTGCATGGACTGCGGCATCCCCTTCTGCCACAACGGCTGTCCGCTGGGGAACCTCATCCCCGAGTGGAACGACTACGCCTACCGCGAGGACTGGTCGGCGGCGTCCGAGCGGCTGCACGCCACCAACAACTTCCCGGAGTTCACCGGGCGTCTCTGCCCGGCGCCCTGTGAGTCGGCGTGTGTCCTCGGCATCAACCAGCCCGCCGTCACCATCAAGAACGTCGAAGTCTCGATCATCGACAAGGCGTGGGACAGCGGCGACGTCACCCCGCAGCCGCCCGAGCGGCTCTCCGGCAAGACGGTCGCGGTCATCGGCTCAGGCCCGGCCGGTCTCGCCGCCGCCCAGCAGCTGACCCGCGCCGGGCACACGGTCGCCGTCTACGAGCGCGCGGACCGCATCGGAGGACTGCTCAGGTACGGCATCCCCGCGTTCAAGATGGAGAAGTCCCACATCAACCGGCGCATCGAGCAGATGCGCGCGGAGGGCACCAAGTTCCGCACCGAGACGGAGATCGGCCGCGACATCGACGCGGCGAAGCTCCGCCGCAGGTACGACGCGGTGGTCATCGCGGCCGGTGCGACGGTCTCCCGCGACCTGCCCGTACCGGGCCGCGAGCTGAACGGTATCCACTTCGCCATGGAGTACCTGCCGCTCGCCAACAAGGTGCAGGAGGGCGACCTCACGGTGGCCCCGATCACCGCCGAGGGCAAGCACGTCGTGGTCATCGGCGGCGGCGACACCGGCGCTGACTGCGTGGGCACCGCCCACCGCCAGGGCGCCGCGTCCGTCACCCAGCTGGAGATCATGCCCCGCCCCGGCGACGAGCGGAACCCGGGCCAGCCCTGGCCGACCTTCCCGATGCTCTACAAGGTCACCTCCGCGCACGAGGAGGGCGGCGAGCGCATCTACGCCGTCTCGACCACCCACTTCGAGGGCTCGGAGCCCGAGGAGGGGGAGACCGTCGGGAACGTCAAGTACCTGCACCTGGTCGAGGTGGAGTTCAAGGACGGAAAGCTGGAGCAGCAGCCGGGCACCGAGCGCCGGATCCCCGCCGAGCTGGTCACCCTGGCCATGGGCTTCACCGGCACCGACCAGGCCAACGGCCTCGTCCAGCAGTTCGGCCTCGAACTCGACGCCCGCGGCAACATCGCCCGCGACGCCGACTTCGCGACCAACGTGCCCGGCGTGTACGTTGCTGGTGACGCGGGCCGCGGTCAGTCGCTGATCGTCTGGGCGATCGCCGAGGGCCGCTCGGCGGCGCGCGGCGTGGACCGTTTCCTCACGGGCGCCAGCGAGCTGCACGCCCCGATCAAGCCGACGGACCGGGCACTGACGGTCTGACGGCCCCCACAGAACGTCCCGCACAATGGGGTGCGGAACTGAACGCGGCGCCTGCCCTGTCCCCGACCGGACACTGGGTGGGCGCCGTGGCGCGTCCCGGGGCGACGAGAGAGTGGAGCGGTTCGACATCATGACGGTACGGATACTGCGGGCCGCCGGCCGGGCGGCCGCGCCCTGGAAGAACGGCGGCGGCGTCACCCGTGAGATCGCCGCCGGGCCCGAGGGCGCCGGCATGGATGCCTTCGCCTGGCGGGTGAGCCTGGCCGATGTCGGCGCCGACGGGCCGTTCTCCGTCTTCCCCGAGGTCACCAGGGTCCTCACGGTCGTGGAGGGCGCGGGGATGGAGCTGACGGCCGGCGGGGTCCCGCTGCGCGTGGACGAGCGGTTCGTGCCTCACCGGTTCGCCGGTGACGTGGCGACGCACGGGCGGCTGCTCGAAGGCCCCGTCGTCAACTTCAACGTGATGTACCGCGAGGCGCTCACCGATGCGCTCGTCTCGGTCGTACGCGGCAGACTCACCGTCGCCGTCCCGCCGGAGGCCACCGTGCTGCTCGTCGCGCTGGACGGGACCGCGGTCCTGGAGGACATGGGCACGGGCACGGACGTGGGCACGGACATGGGCACGGACGTGGTGCTGGGGCCCCATGACGCGGCGGTGGTGACCGGTGAGTCACCCGGTGTGCTGCGCGCCGACGGCCACACGGCCCTGGTCACCCTGCGGATCAGACAGCAGGGCGCCTGAATTCCCTTGCCCCGCGCGCCTGTTGAGGCATGATGCGATCATGACTTCATTCGTGCGCCATGTGACGGTCGACTGCGCCAACGCCTATGAGCTCGGCAGCTTCTGGGCCAAGGTCCTCGATATCCCGCTCACCGACGAGGACAAGCCCGGTGACCCCGAGGCACTGATCCAGGCCACCGGCTTCGGGCTGCTCTTCATCCAGGTGCCCGAGTCCAAGCAGATCAAGAACCGTCTGCATCTGGACCTCCAGCCGACGGACCGCACCCGGGAGGCGGAGGTCGAGCGGCTGCTCGCGCTGGGCGCCACACTCGTCGAGGACCACCGCAGGCCCGACGGGCGGGGATGGGCGACGCTGGCCGACATCGAGGGCAACGAGTTCTGTGTCGAGCGGAGCACGGCCGAGCGGTCCGGGGACTGACTGACTGACTGGCTGGCTGGCTGGCTGGCTGGCTGGCTGCACGACTGGCCGGTGCCGCGCCCGCCCGCTTCGCCTTTCCGCCCCGAGCCGGACGGTTCAGTGCCGGACGAGGCAGAAGGGGTGCCCCGCGGGATCCGCGTAGATGCGCCAGCCGGGCGCGCTGTCGTCGAGCAGACTGGCGCCCGCGTCCAGCACCTCGACCTCCGCCCGGTCGAGGTCGGGCACGCCGAAGTCCAGATGGAACTGCTGGGGCCGGGTCGGGTCGGGCCAGGCCGGCGCGCGGTGGTTCTCGGCGCGCTGGAAGCCCAGGACAAGGCCGGACGCGGTGTGCAGCGTGGTCCAGTCGGAGCTGAGCTCCCAGCGGGGGTCGGGCCGGTCGATGCTGCCGCCGAGGACTGCCCGGTAGAACGCGGCCAGGTCTGCGGGTTCGGGGCAGTCCAGCACTATGCACTGCAATTCGGCGATCATGCCCGGAATCCTAGGCTGCGGGCCGCGGCACCCCGTACGGGGAGGGGGCGTCCCGTTCCTCATGGGCGCGGGGTGAACGTCAATCGAACAGTGGTGGGACTCCCTCACTCCTTCCGGTTCGCCGCCCGGGGATCTGCCCGTCTTCCGCCGGCTTACCCGGCGGTCCCGCGTTTCGCGGCAACTGTTCTTGCACTGAGGCGAGTTGGCCCGGCCCCGTGTTCCGTACGGGCCCGGAACCACCGGTCGGAGGCGTGCGCGGAGATCATCCGGGTGCCGTTGCGTCCAGACATCCGGGCGACAAGCGTGCTAGGCTGACGTTGTTGCAGTTTTGGTACCCATGAACTTTATGTGCGCCTGACGGGAATGCTCCGACAGGCGCATTATTGTTTTCCGGCTTTCTCCGGATGGGGTTCAATGCGGCGACGCGGAATTCGTAAAGTGCGAATTTCCGGCACTGCACCTGTTGAGGAGAATGTTATGGCCACCGGTACCGTGAAGTGGTTCAACTCGGAAAAGGGCTTCGGCTTCATCGAGCAGGACGGCGGCGGCGCCGACGTCTTCGCCCACTACTCGAACATCGCCACCCAGGGCTTCCGTGAGCTCCAGGAGGGCCAGAAGGTCTCCTTCGACGTCACGCAGGGCCAGAAGGGCCCGCAGGCGGAGAACATCGTCCCGGCCTAATTGTCGGACGCGTACCTCGCTGACCGGGGCCCGCACCTCCAAGGTGCGGGTCCCGGTTTGTGCTGTCCTACATCCGGCAGGAAGGCTTGAACCGCATGACCCGCTCCGCTGAACGCCCGGCACGTCCCGCACGCACCAGTCCGCCGAGGGGCCGAGGCAAGGCCCCCGCAAAGTCTCCGGCCCGCAAGGCAGCTCCCAGGCCGGCCGAATTCACGCTGCCGGACACCATCACCCCCGCGCTGCCCGCCGTCGAGGCGTTCGCCGAGCTGGACATGCCCGCCGCGCTCCTGAAGACCCTCGCGGCCCAGGGCGTGACCGACCCCTTCCCGATCCAGGCCGCGACGCTGCCGAACTCCCTCGCGGGCCGTGACCTGCTGGGCCGCGGCCGCACCGGCTCCGGCAAGACGCTCGCCTTCGGGCTCGCCATGCTGGCCCGGATCGCGGGCCGCCGCGCCGAGCCGAAGGCGCCGCTGGCCCTCGTCCTGGTGCCCACCCGTGAGCTCGCACAGCAGGTCACCGACGCGCTCACGCCGTACGCCACCTCGGTCCAGCTGCGGCTGACCACGGTCGTCGGCGGGATGTCGATCTCCCGGCAGTCCGGCGCGCTGCGCCGCGGCGCCGAGGTCCTGGTCGCCACCCCGGGCCGGCTCAAGGACCTCATCGAGCGCGGCGACTGCCGCCTCGACCAGGTCGGCATCACCGTGCTCGACGAGGCCGACCAGATGGCCGACATGGGGTTCATGCCGCAGGTCACCGCCCTGCTCAAGCAGGTCGAGCCCGGCGGCCAGCGGATGCTGTTCTCGGCGACCCTGGACAAGAACATCGACCGGCTGGTCAAGATGTTCCTGACCGACCCGGTCGTGCACTCGGTCGACCCGTCGGCCGGCGCGGTGACCACGATGGACCACCACGTGCTCTACGTCGCCGACGAGACCGACAAGAAGGCCGTCACGACCCGTATCGCGGCCCGCGACGGCCGGGTGATCCTCTTCCTGGACACCAAGCGCTCCGTGGACCGCCTGGTGAAGCGGCTGCTGGCCAGTGGCGTACGGGCGGGCGGGCTGCACGGCGGCCGCTCCCAGCCGCAGCGCAACCGCACCCTCGACCAGTTCAAGAACGGCCAGGTCACCGCCTTGGTCGCGACCAACGTCGCGGCGCGCGGCATCCACATCGACGACCTCGACCTGGTCGTCAACGTGGACCCGCCCACCGACCACAAGGACTACGTCCACCGCGGCGGGCGCACCGCGCGGGCCGGTGAGTCGGGCAGCGTCGTCACCCTGGTGCTCCCGGAGCAGAAGCGCGAGATGACCCGGCTGATGTCCGACGCGGGCATCACCCCCAGGACCGCCAGGGTCAGGTCGAGCGACGAGGAGCTCACCCGGATCACCGGGGCGCAGGAGCCTTCCGGCGTCGCGATCGTCGTCGACGTACCGCAGCAGGCCACCGCGCCGCAGCGGCGTTCCAGGCCGAGCAGGCCCGCGAACGGGGCAGGCGCCCCGTCAGGGCAGGGCCGCGGGAGCCGGGGCCGCCGTGGCGGTCAGGGCCAGGGCGGCGGTGGC
>NZ_JAAGLN010000158.1 GCF_010548145.1 Streptomyces sp. SID10853 | reverse complement strand
CAGGCCCGCGGGCAAGACCTCCGGCAGTCGGCGCGCGGCAGCGCGCGGCGGAGCCAAGGGCGGCCCGAAGAAGAGCCCGCAGGGCCAGCCCCCGCGCCGCGGCCCGCACGGCCAGCGTGAGACGTCGCGGCCGCGCGAGCTCGACGCGAGGATCGAGGAGCGCAACAGGGAGCGGCACAGCAAGCCGCAGGTGAAGACCCCCAAGACCTTCCCGGGCGCCGAGGAGGAGGGCGAGCGCCTGCAGAAGGTGCTGGCCAGGGCCGGGATGGGCTCGCGTCGTGCCTGCGAGGAGCTGATCGACCAGGCCAGGGTCGAGATCAACGGCGAGATCGTCATGGAGCAGGGCCGCCGGGTCCTGCCGAAGGACGAGATCAAGGTCGACGGTCTGACCGTCGCCACCCAGTCGTACCTCTTCTTCGCGCTGAACAAGCCGGCCGGTGTCGTCTCCTCGATGGAGGACCCGGACGGCCGCCAGAACCTCGGCGACTACGTCAACAACCGTGAGACGCGGCTCTTCCACGTGGGCCGTCTGGACACGGAGACCGAGGGCATCATCCTGCTCACCAACCACGGTGAGCTGGCCCACCGGCTGACCCACCCCAGGTACGGCGTGAAGAAGACCTATCTCGCCGCCATCCAGGGCCCGTTGCCGCGCGACCTCGGCAAGCGGCTCAAGGACGGCATCGAGCTGGAGGACGGCTACGCGCGCGCCGACCACTTCCGCGTCGTCGAGAACACCGGCAAGAACTACCTGGTCGAGGTGACCCTCCACGAGGGCCGCAAGCACATCGTCCGCCGGATGCTGGCCGAGGCCGGCTTCCCGGTCGAGAAGCTGGTCCGGGTCAGCTTCGGCCCGATCCCGCTGGGCGACCAGAAGTCGGGCTGGCTGCGCCGCCTCACCAACACCGAGGTCGGCATGCTGATGAAGGAAGTCGGCCTGTAACCACGGCCGCAGAGCACGTCGGACCCGGTCCCCGCTCCGTGCGGGGGCCGGGTTCTCTCTTGTCCCGGCCCGCTCCCTGCCTTGTCCGCGGCCCGCCCCCTGCTTTATAGTCATAGTGACCATAAAGAAGGCGGGTGTGCGGCCGCCCGGGCGGACCGGGCCCACGGGGGTGGACCGGATCCCGGGAGGCCGCGCACCGGCAGTGCCGGAGGGGGCCGCACATGGAGCAGGGCAGGCCCGGTGCGCCGTACGACCCCTACGCCTTCACACCGTTCGCCGTCGCCGTCGACCTGGCCGTCTTCACGGTGAGGGAGGGCGGGCTGCACGTCCTGCTGATCCGCCGCGGCGGGCCGCCGTACCTCGGCGCCTGGGCGCTCCCCGGCGGGTTCGTCCTGCCGGACGAGTCGGCCGATGAGGCCGCCAGACGCGAACTGGCCGAGGAGACCGGGCTGTCGGGGAAGACCGCGGCCGCGCTCCACCTGGAGCAGCTGCGGACGTACAGCGAGCCGGACCGCGACCCCAGGATGCGGGTCGTCTCCGTCGCGTACGCCGCGCTCGTCCCCGACCTGCCTGAGCCGCGGCACGGCGGCGACGCGGCCCACGCCCAGTGGATGCCGGCCCGCACCGGGCGGGCGCTCGCCTTCGACCACACCCGGATCCTTGCCGACGCCCACCGCCGTATCGGCGCCAGGATCGAGTACAGCTGCCTCGCCACCTCGTTCTGCCCGCCCGAGTTCACCCTCGGCGAGCTCCAGCAGGTGTACGAGACGGTCTGGGGCACCGCGCTCGACCGCCCCAACTTCCGCCGCAAGGTCCTCGCAAGCCCGGGTTTCGTCGAACCGGTGCCGGGGGCCGCGCGTCTGACGGGCGGCCGGGGCAAACCGGCCGCCCTCTACCGGGCGGGCCCCGCCACCGCCCTGCACCCACCTCTGCTGCGCCCGGAAGGACGACCCGAATGAGCCCCGCCAGCCCCGTCAGCCGTACCAGCCGTACGGACACCACCACCGGTCAGGCCGCCACCGGCGCCCTCGTCGGACTCGCCATCGGGGACGCCCTCGGCTACCCCACCGAGTTCCACGACGTCCCGTCCATCCTCGCCAGGTACGGGCCGTGGCGGGAGATGGAGCTGCCCCGCCCCGCGCTCGTCACCGACGACACCCAGATGACGCTCGCGCTGGGACGGGCCCTGCGGACCGTGATGGACCGCGGGGTGCTCGAACCGTCGGCGATGGAGCCCGCGGTCCGGCGGGAGTTCATCGACTGGTACCACTCACCGGAGAACAACCGCGCGCCCGGCAACACCTGCCTGACCGCCTGCCGGCTCCTCGACAGCGACCGCCGCTGGCAGCAGGCCAGCCAGCTGCACTCCAAGGGGTGCGGGGCCAATATGCGGGTCGCGCCGCTCGGTCTCGTACCGGGGCTGAGCACCGAACAGCGGGCGGGAGCGGCCCAGTTGCAGTCGGCGCTCACCCACGGCCACCCCACGGCGCTGGCCGCGAGCGACCTGACCGCGCACGCGGTGTTCCTGCTGGCGCAGGGCGCCGAGCCGACGGGCCTTGCGGGACAGCTGCGCTCGTACGCCATCGAGAACCGCACGCGCTACCACGAGCGGTGGCTCGGCGACCTCTGGACGTACGGGAGGGACGCGGGGGACGCGGACCCCGCCCACTTCATGGCGCGCGGCTGGGACGACTGCCTCGCCGCCCTGGACCGGCTCGTCGACGCGCTCCGCGCACCCTCGCCCGAGACGGACCCCTGCCTGGCCACGGGCGAGGGGTGGATCGCCGAGGAGGCCCTCGCCACCGGGCTGCTCTGCTTCCTGCTCTTCCCGGACGAACCGCTCCTGGCGCTGCGCAGGGCCGCCTGCACCAAGGGCGACTCGGACTCGATCGCCTGCCTGGCCGGTGCCTTCGCGGGTGCCCGCATCGGCCCCGGCGCCTGGCCGCGGGAGTGGGCGGAGCGGATCGAGCACCACGGCGAGCTGCTGGCGCTCGGCGCGCTCTGGGACGCCTGAGCGACCGGGGGCGCGCGGGAGCGGCCCGGTGATCACGGCGCGGAGCCGCCCAGGAGCCGCCCAGGAGCCGCCGGAGCGGTCACGGCGCGGGAGCGGCCGATTCATCACGGCGCGGGAGCCGCCCGGGCGGTCACCGTACGGCGGGCCGCTCCGGCCGGAGCGCCGACTCCCGGCGGGTCCTGAAGAGGAAGTCCTCGACCCGGGCGGTGTCCGGTTCCGGCGGCAGCGGGGTGCGGGCGGCGGCCTCCGCCGCCTCATCGGCCAGTCGGGACATCCACCGCTCCACCTCCGGCCAGCCCACCTCACCCCGCCGGACGGCGAGCAGCGGCTCCCGGGCCTCGCCGACATCGGTCACCAGCTCGCCGGTGCGCAGCAGATCGCGGCAGGAGGCCAGCAGCCGCAGCAGATGCATGGCGTGCTTCCAGCGCGGGGCGCCGTACTGCCGTACGTCCGCCGCCAGTTTCCTGTGCTGGCCCATCGCGTACCGGGTGAAGGTGCGGTGGACGGCGCGGGAGAGGAACGCGGCACGCAGGGACAGGAGTTCACGGCCCGTGGCGTCGATGTGCTCGACGATCGGGGAGTGCAGACACTCCAGGATGTTGGGGTTGGCGCGCAGCGCCAGCTCGCAGAAGCGCTCCAGCTCCCAGGAGAACTGCTCGTCCGCCGGGCCCTCCACATGGGTCGGCGGCTTCCCGAAGCCCCAGAACAGCGGGGTCGGCGCGAGGAAGATCCCGCGGCGGTCGGTGTCGCTGGCGCCGGTGGCCAGACCGAAGGCGCGTGAGCCTGTCACACAGGAGTAGACGGTGTGGTCACGGACCAGATCGCCGGGGGTGAGCCGCATGGCGAGAGGCTACGCCAGGCGCGCGCCCGTCCGCCCCCGTGCGTCCGTCCGCAGGGCCTGCCCGTCAGCCTCTTCCCCCCGTTCCGTGCCCGTCGGCCTCTTCCCCTCCCTGCCCGACCGTCCCTCCGCGCCCCTCCCGTCTCGCAGGACGGGCGCGGAGGCCGGATGCCGGTACGGCTGACTACTCTGGTCGGAGCCGGTGCGGCAGACGCGCGGCGGACGTTTCACAAGGGCGAGGAGCAGGACGTGGCGGTACGAGCGGTCAGGGGAGCCGTCCAGCTGGAGCGGGACGAGGCCGGACACCTGGAGGAGCAGGTCGCCGCCCTCCTCACGGCCATCCTGGAGCGCAACGGCCTCACCGCCGACGACCTGATCAGTATCTGGTTCACCGCCACCCCGGACCTGCACAGCGCCTTCCCCGCGGCTGCCGCGCGCGGTCTCGGCATCGTGGACGTCCCGCTGATCTGTGCCCAGGAACTGGACATCGCCGGGGCCATGCCGCGCGTCGTGCGGATCCTCGCGCACATCGAGAGCGAACTGCCCAAGCCCGAGATCACCCACGTCTACCTCGGCGCCGCAGGCGCCCTGCGCAAGGACATCGCCCAGTGAGAACCGCCGTCGTCATCGGAACCGGCCTGGTCGGCACCTCGGCGGCCCTCGCCCTCGCCGGCCGCGGGGTCGACGTCCACCTCGTCGACCGCGACGAGGCCCAGGCCCGTACGGCCGCCGCGCTCGGCGCCGGGACCGACGAACCGCTCGAAGGCCGGGCCGACCTCGCGATCATCGCCGTGCCGCCCGCCCATGTGGCCGCGACCCTGGCCGACGCGATGCGCCGCGGCGTCGCCCGCGCCTACCTCGACGTGGCCAGCGTGAAGAGCGGGCCGCGCCGCGAGCTGGAGGCGATGGGCTGCGACCTGGCCCCGTACATCGGTACGCACCCGATGGCGGGCAAGGAACGCTCGGGCCCGCTGGCCGCGACCGCCGACCTCTTCGAGGGACGCCCCTGGGTGCTCACCCCGACCCGGGACACCGAGACCGAGGTGCTCAACCTGGCGCTCGAGCTGGTGGCGCTCTGCCGGGCGGTGCCCGTGGTGATGGACGCCGAGGCGCACGACCGGGCCGTGGCCATGGTCTCGCACACCCCGCAGCTGATCTCCTCGATGGTCGCGGCCCGCCTTGAGCAGGCGGACGAGACGGTCGTACGGCTCTGCGGCCAGGGCATCAGGGACGTCACCAGGATCGCCGCGTCGGACCCCCGGATGTGGGTGGAGATCCTCTCGGCCAACCCCGGTCCTGTGGCGGACGTCCTGACGGGGGTCGCCGAGGACCTGGACGAGACGGTACGGGCGCTGCGTGCCCTGGAGTCGGCCGACGAGGAGAAGCGGCACACCGGGGTCGCGGGCATCGAGGACGTACTGAAGCGGGGCAACGCGGGCCGGGTCCGGGTGCCGGGCAAGCACGGTGCCGCACCGGCCGCCTACGAGATCGTGGCGGTGCTCATCAGCGACCAGCCGGGCGAGCTGGCCAGGATCTTCGCGGACGCCGGCCGGGCCGGGGTCAACATCGAGGACGTACGGATCGAACACGCGACGGGACAGCAGGCCGGACTGGTCCAGCTGATGGTGGAGCCGAGCGCGGCCCCCGTACTGGCCGCGTCGCTCCAGGAGCACGGCTGGTCGCTGCGCCAGTAACGGGCCCGCCCACGGTCGCGGGCGCCCGCGCGCGTGCGGGCCGGGCGCCGCCGCCGGACGGCGTAACGGGACGGTCGCCCCAGCCAGTAACCTTGTGCGGGGCGCACCGGCGTCCCGCACATACCGCCCGTGAAGCAGGAAGGTGTCCGTCACCGTGGAAACCGCCGCCCGGAACACCCCGGCAGCAGTGATTGTCGCCATCGACGGCCCCTCCGGCACGGGCAAGTCCAGCACGTCGAAGGCGGTCGCCGCCAAGCTCGGGCTGAGCTACCTGGACACCGGAGCCCAGTACCGGGCGATCACCTGGTGGATGATCGCCAACGGCGTCGACGTACAGGACGCGGCCGCCGTCGCGAACGCGTCGGCCAAGCCCTCCATCGTCTCGGGCACCGACCCGGCCGCCCCGACCATCACGGTCGACGGCGCCGACGCGTCGGGCCCCATCCGCACCCAGGAGGTCACCGCCAAGGTCAGCGCGGTGAGCGCGGTCCCCGAGGTGCGGACCCGGATCACGGAGCTCCAGCGGGACATCGCGGCCGCGGCCGAGGGCGGCATCGTCGTCGAGGGCCGCGACATAGGGACGACCGTCCTCCCGGACGCGGACCTCAAGGTCTTCCTGACCGCTTCCCCCGAGGCCAGGGCCGCCCGGCGCAGCGGCGAACTCAAGGGCAGCCAGGCCGCCGGCCTCGCCGCCACCAGGGACGCCCTCGTCAAGCGGGACGCGGCCGACTCCAGCCGTAAGACGTCGCCCCTCGCCAAGGCGGCCGACGCGGTCGAGGTGGACACCACGGAACTGACCCTTCAGCAGGTCATCGAGTGCGTCGTCACCCTCGTCGAGGAGAAGCGGGCCGCCAGGTGACCCCACCCGGGCCACGCGGTGCCGCGGTCGGGCGTGGCATCGGCATCGGGCTGATGTACGGCCTGTGGCGGCCCCGCGTCCTCGGCGCGTGGCGGGTCCCGGCGAGCGGTCCGGTCATCCTGGCCGTGAACCACTCGCACAACATCGACGGACCCATGCTGATGGGAACCGCGCCGCGGCCGGTGCATTTCCTGATCAAGAAAGAGGCGTTCGCCGGTCCGCTCGACCCGTTCCTGCGCGGAATCGGGCAGTTGAAAGTGGACCGTGCGATCGCCGACAGGGCAGCGGTCACCGATGCGCTCGGGGTGCTGTCCGGCGGGGGAGTCCTCGGGATATTCCCCGAGGGCACCAGGGGCGAGGGCGACTTCGCCTCGCTGCGCGCGGGACTCGCGTACTTCGCGCTGCGGGCGGGGGCGCCGATCGTCCCGGTGGCGGTCCTGGGCAGTACCGGACGCGGCGGACGCCTCATCAGGGCACTGCCGCCGCTGCGCAGCAGGGTCGACGTGGTGTTCGGCGGCCCCTTCGACGCGGGAGACGGCAGCGGACGGCGTACGCGCAAGGCGCTGGACGAGGCCACCGCGAGGATCCAGCAGCGGCTCACCGCCCACCTGGAAAGTGCCAGGCGCCTCACCGGGCGCTGAGTGAGACTTGAGTAGTGGACCGCGCAACCGCGGTCCATCGATGACGCAACAGAGGAACGGACTTCATGAACGACCAGCACGACCACGGAGCACTCGGCGACGCCGAGTACGCGGAGTTCATGGAGCTCGCCGCGGAAGAGGGCTTCGACGTCGAAGACGTCGAAGGCGCTCTTGAGGAGGCCGCACACGGCCCCCTGCCCGTCCTCGCCGTCGTCGGCCGGCCGAATGTCGGCAAGTCGACCCTGGTGAACCGCATCATCGGCCGCCGTGAGGCGGTCGTCCAGGACAAGCCGGGTGTCACCCGCGACCGTGTGACCTACGAGGCGGAGTGGGCAGGACGCCGCTTCAAGGTCGTCGACACCGGCGGCTGGGAGCAGGACGTCCTGGGCCTCGACGCCTCGGTCGCCGCCCAGGCCGAGTACGCCATCGAGGCGTCCGACGCCGTGGTCTTCGTGGTCGACTCGACGGTCGGCGCGACCGACACCGACGAGGCCGTCGTGAAGCTGCTGCGCCGGTCGGGCAAGCCCGTGGTGCTCTGCGCCAACAAGGTCGACGGGCAGAGCGGCGAGGCCGACGCCAGCACGCTCTGGTCGCTCGGGCTCGGCGAGCCGCACCCCGTCTCCTCGCTGCACGGCCGCGGCACCGGCGACATGCTGGACGCCGTACTCGAAGCGCTTCCCGAGGCACCGTCGCAGACCTTCGGGAACACGGTCGGCGGCCCGCGCAGGATCGCGCTCATCGGCCGTCCGAACGTCGGCAAGTCCTCGCTGCTCAACAAGGTCGCGAACGAGGACCGTGTCGTCGTCAACGAGATGGCCGGCACCACCCGTGACCCGGTCGACGAGCTGATCAAGCTCGGCGGCATCGTCTGGAAGTTCATCGACACGGCGGGCATCCGCCGCCGGGTGCACCTCCAGGAGGGCGCGGACTACTACGCGTCGCTGCGTACCGCGGCCGCCGTCGAGAAGGCCGAGGTCGCCGTCGTCCTGATCGACGCCACCGAGTCCATCAGCGTCCAGGACCAGCGCATCATCACCATGGCCGTCGAGGCGGGCCGGGCGATGGTCATCGCGTTCAACAAGTGGGACAACCTCGACGAGGAGCGCCGCTACTACCTGGAGCGGGAGATCGAGACCGAGCTCGGCCAGGTCGCGTGGGCGCCCCGGGTGAACGTCTCCGCCCGCACCGGGCGCCACATGGAGAAGCTGGTCCCGGCGATCGAGACGGCCATCAAGGGCTGGGAGACCCGGATCCCGACCGGCCGGCTCAACGCCTTCCTCGGTGAGATCGTCGCCGCGCACCCGCACCCGGTCCGCGGCGGCAAGCAGCCGCGCATTCTCTTCGGTACGCAGGCCGGCACGATGCCGCCGCGCTTCGTGCTCTTCGCGTCCGGCTTCCTGGAGGCCGGTTACCGGCGCTTCATCGAGCGCAGGCTCCGTGAGGAGTTCGGCTTCGACGGCACACCGATCCACATCTCGGTCCGGGTGCGCGAGAAGCGCGGCCGCAAGAAGTAGCCGTTGTGCGGGCCCGGTCCCGGCCCGCACAACAACCCGCAGCTGTCACAGACCCCTGCGCGGGCCCGGCGGCAGCGCGGGCCGTGCGTGGCTGCCGTTGTGCTGGCGCTGCCAGCCCCCGGGGTTCTCCGGCGGGCGCTGCGCGCCGCCGCCCGTGTGCATCCCGTTCCCGTGCATGCCGCTGCCGTGCGGTCCGGCGCCATGCGTCCCGGGGCCGTGCGGTCCTGTTCCGTGCATACCGGTGCCGAACGCGGTGAAGCCCGTGTGCTCCTCGTTGTTCCGGTCGCCGGGGAGCGTACGGAACGATCTGCGGTACTCGGAGTAGAGCGCGTCGTAGATCGGTGTGGCGGAACGGTTCCCCGACGGGTCCTGCGACGGGCGCATCGCGGGGATCGGAGTCTGGTACGGCTGGCGGCTCGGCTCATAGGGGTGCACACAAGGTCAACGACCCCCGGGCCCATCGGATGCGGGCGCTAAGTATGGATTTTTCCGTGCATACATGCTGATACCCCCCGGACCGGACAGGGTCTGGGGGGTATCGGCGTCCGGCGTCCGGTTCTCTCAGGTGCCGGCCAGCGGCAGAGCGGCGGCCACCAGCGCGCCCCGCATCGCCGCCCGCTCCAGGGCGTCCCGCAGCAGGTCCTCGCGGCCCTGCTGGCCGATCGACCCCGCGGGCGCCGCGAAGACCAGCACCGTGTGCGACTTGTTGGCCGCCGTGCGCCAGCCGTCCGTGACATGCAGCGGCTGGTGCGCCTGCCACCAGGAGACCGGGCTGCCGCCACCCGTACCCGGCTGCAGGATGGCGTGCAGCTGTCCCATGGCGAGCAGCACGGACCAGCCCGGCAGCGCGCCGGGCACCTGCTCAAGACCGGTGACGGGCAGGAACCCCTGCTCGGTCAGGAGCTGCAGGAAGTCGTCGCCGGTGCCGGTGGAGCCGGGGCGGACCACCGGGGCGGTCGGTTCGACGACCAGCGCCGGGTGGAGGTCGCCCTGGATCAGTACGAGTCCGCTGGTGATGCCGAGCACGGCCTGCTCGGGGGCCGCGGCGACCGGGGGGGCCGGCGGGGCCTGCTGTGCGTCGGCGCCCTCGCCCGTGATGCTCCGTACGGCGCCCTGGAGCTGCGTCTCGGAGACCTTGACGACCTGTGAGGGGATGCAGGTGGCGTGGGCGAAGGCGAGCACGGCGGTCTCGTCGCCGACGAACAGCACCGTGCTGGTGCGCTCCTGCTCGGAGTCGCCGGGGGTGCGGCAGGAGGTGCAGTCGTAGCTGCCCGGGGCGTTGTCCCCGGCGAGCAGGAGATCGGCTTCTTCGTCGCCGATCTCGGCACGTACGTCCTGGCTGACGTCGAGCATGCGCGGCACGGATGGCTCCTCGAACTCGGTGCGTACGCCGGGCAGTTCCCGGCCAACAAGAGAACAACGGGAGACCGGCTTGTGGAGTCACGCGTAAAGGCGGACGGAAATGGACGCGGTCGGCCGACCGGGTGGGGCGGCCGTCGTCCGCCGCGCGGCACGATCATCATCTGATCCGCTCTGTCTAGCGTGGCCGGATGCCGACCCCGCGTATGTGGCCCGCCGCCCTGCTGGCCCTGCTGATCGCCCTGGCGCCGTCCGGCGCGCAGGCCGAGCCCCGGCCCGCCGCCGCTGCCCGCGCCGGGACCTCCGGCTCCGAGCCGCTGCCCTGCACCGGCGACCAGCGGCCGTGGGGGTGCATCGCCGACTGCGAGAGCGGCGGCCACTGGGACGCCAACACCGGCAACTCCTTCTACGGCGGGCTCCAGATCCTCCAGTCGACCTGGGCCGAGAACGGCGGCCTCGCCTACGCCCCGCGGGCCGACCTGGCCACCCGTGAGCAGCAGATCACCGTCGCGGAGCGGATTCTGGCCACCCAGGGCTGGCAGGCGTGGCCGGTCTGCTCCAAGCGGTACGGCTTCGGCGAGTCCGCGGACCGGGTCCATGTCGTGGCGCCGGGCGAGACCCTCAGCTCCGTCGCCAGGCGCTACCGGGTCAAGGGCGGCTGGTCCGCGCTCTACCGGACCAACGCGCGTGCCGTCGGGGCGCACCCCGACAAGCTCGCCGTCGGCACCCGGCTGACGCTTCCGGCCACGGCCCGGGGCACCGCCTGAGCGGCCCGCGGCCGCCGAGTAGAGTCCCTTCGCACGGCAGTCACGGGGGGATCCGGGACACCGGGGGTGCCGGAGGGCCGCGGCCCCGGGCACAGGCGGCGACGCGGGGGACACGACGGCTACATGCACATCACTTTCATGCTCCACAACGCCTATGGCATCGGCGGCACGATCCGGACCACCTTCACACTGGCCGGCACGCTGGCCGAGCAGCACGACGTGGAGATCGTGTCCGTCTTCCGCCACCTCGACCGTCCGACGCTCGGCGCACCCGGCAACGTACGGATGAGCCACCTCGTCGACATGCGCAAGGACAGCGAGGGTTTCGCCGGGAACGATCCGGACCATGCGCGGCCTGCCACCGTCTTCCCCCGGGGCGACCACCGCCACCGCCAGTACAGCCGGCTCACGGACACCCGGATCGCCGGATATCTGAAGTCCCTGGAGGCCGACGTGATCGTCGGCACCCGTCCGGGGCTCAATGTGCAGATCGCCCGGCAGGCGCGGCGCGGCCCGGTCCGGGTCGGCCAGGAACACCTCACGCTCGACAGCCACAAGGCCCTGCTGCGCCGCGAGATCGGTCACCACTACGGCCTGCTGGACGCGGTCACCACCGTCTCCGAGGCCGACGCACACGCCTACCGCACCCGGCTCGCCCTCCCCGGGCTGCGGATCGAGGCCATTCCCAACAGCGTTCCCGAGCCGCGGCTCCCCGGCTCGGACACCACGGCGAAGTGGGTCGTGGCCGCGGGCCGGCTGACCGAGACGAAGCGGTTCGACCTGCTGATCAGGGCCTTCGGGCAGGTGGTGGCGGTCCGCCCGGACTGGCGGCTGCGGATTTACGGCGCGGGCGACGCCAGCGGCAACGAGAAGGGCGCGCTGCGGGCCCTGATCGACGAACTGGGGCTCTACAACCACGTCTTCCTGATGGGCCCGGCCAACCCCATCGAGGCGGAGTGGGTGAAGGGCTCGGTCGCCGCCGTCACCTCGCGTCTGGAGTCCTTCGGCATGTCCCTCGTCGAGGCGATGCGTTCGGGTCTGCCTGCGGTCTCCACCGACTGCCCGCACGGACCCCGCGAAATCATCACGGACGGCGTCGACGGACTGCTGGTGCCCGTCGGTGACACCGGGGCCATCGCTTCGGCCCTGCTCGCACTGATCGAGGACGACACCGGGCGGGCCAGGATGGGAAAGGCCGCGCGCGACAACGCGGCGCGCTTCGACCCCGCGCCGGTCGCCGCACGCCACGAAGCGCTCTTCACGGAACTGGCCGCCCGGCACGGCGGCGGACCGCCCCGGAGCGCACTGGGCGAAGGGCTGCTGCGCGCCCGTGGCACGGCCGGGAGCAAGGCGTACGGACTGCGGCACCGGATCTCCGGTGCGGTGCGAAGGAGGAGGGCCGGATGAGGGAGACGGAGGAGGGCCGCGTGACGGGGACGAGCGAGGGCCGGCTGCCGTACGCGGTCGACTGCACGGCCCGCGCCGACGGCGCCATCGCCTTCACTGTCACGGCGGCCGGCCCGGCCGGGCTCGTACTGCAGCGGCGCAAGTCCGGCGACCGGGTCCGGCTGGCGCTCACCCCGTCGCCGGACGGGCGGCCGGGTGCGGTGCTGGACGCGGCGGCCGGGCTCCGCGAGGGGCGCTGGGACGTCTTCACGGAGGGCCCTGCCGGTGAGCAGCGCGCCGAGCCGGGACTCAGGGACCTGCGGGAGCTGGTCGACCGCACACCGGATCCCGCGGCCACGACCGTTGCCGTTCGGATCCCGTACCGCACGGCCGACGGTCTGCTCGCCGTCCGCAGCTGGTCCCGCGCACCGCACGCGGAAGCCGGCGCGCTCACGGTGCGGGGCGGCGGGCTGACCGTCGAGGGGCGGCTGTACGGCGCTGAGCCCGGCCCGGACGCGGTGGTCGAGGCGAGGCTGCGCGGCGTCCCGGGAGAGGTGCACCGGGAGCCTGTGCGGACCGGCGGCGACAAGACGTTCAGCTGCACGCTGCCCTGCCGGGCGCTGGCCGGCGGGGCCGGGGCGGAGGGAGCCGGGGGAGCGGCCCGGATCTGGGACCTCTGGCTGCTGCCAGGGGGGCCGACCGCGGGCGGTCCCGCGGCCCGGATCAGCCGGATCCTCGACGACATCGCCGACCGCAAGTCCGTCTTCGTCTATCCCGGTTCGCCGTGCGGCGACGGCGCGGAGCGGGCTGCCACAGCTACGCCGTACTACACCGTGGACAACGACCTCAGCGTGCGGTGCGACCCGCCGAAGGGCTGAGGAGCGGGGCATCCGCGCGGTGCGGATTCTGTAGGGAATTCGTGAACCAGCCGCGTTCCTGCTATTTTTCTCCCGCTCTAATCGCCGGGGAATTCGGGGGTCCGTGAGGGGCCAGGCGCCGGGGTAATTCCGGGGCGGTAATTACCCCGCAGTTCACCTTCCGTACAATGCCGATTCGACATGAGCGGAACACCCCTTCGGGTGACGGAGCGCGGCCGAACAGGTGTCGTGGTGCTGTGACAGAAGTGTGACAGCGCACAGCCGCCGACGCGGTCCCGGCACCGGTGCCTCCGGCCTTCCGTCGCCCCGGCCCGGGGCCTACGGTGGGTGTCATGGCACCCATTCCGACCCCTCCCGTACAGCCCGACGACGCCCCCGACAGCTATGTGGGCCTCGACGAGGAGCAAGCAGGGCGGCTGGCCAGGGAACGTGGCTGGTCCACCGTGCGGGCGCTGCCCACGGGCACGGTCATCACCATGGAGTTCCAGTCGGGCCGGCTCAACTTCGAGGTCGACGGGGGGAAGGTCGTCCGCTGCTGGCCGGGCTGATCCGGTGTCCGCGGCCGCGGCAGGCCCCGGACCCGCTGTACGCGGTACGTACGAAGGCCCCGGCCGGGGTGTGATCCCCGGCCGGGGCCTTCGTGCTGCGGGGGAAGTCTGCGCGTACCGCCTCCGTGGTCGGGTGGAGTCAGGAGTCAGGTGGAGCCGCCCGGCACCGGGCGGGTCTGCCCGGTGCGCGGGGTGCGGTCGGCGTGCGGGGGGCGACGGCTGCCGGCCGGTGTGACGGGGGTGCGCTCCGAACGCGGACCGTGCGCCCGCTGGAGCGAGGTGGGGTGTGTGCTGTTCCTGGGGGCGGTGGCGGAGCGCCCGGCGATCCCCACCGGCTCCAGCGGCTGGCTCTCCTCGTCGGAGCCCTCGGCGCGCGGGTGGCCGTGCGGGAAGAGCGCAGGCTGGACGTCGACCGGTACGGGCGCCGGTGCGGCGGACCTGCGGCGGGAGTCGCGCAGCCTCTCGCGCACCGCGAAGACCGCGGTCTCGGTACGGCCGATCAGCGGCTCGAACCAGGGCAGGGCGAGCAGGACCAGCAGGCCGGCGGCCCAGCCGAGCAGCACATCGCTCAGCCAGTGCGTGCCGAGGTAGACCGTGGTGGCTCCGACCCCCAGGGCCAGCGCGGACGAGCCCACCGACAGCCAGCGCCTGGCCAGCGGGGTGGTCGCCAGATAGGCGAGGATTCCCCAGGTCACGACCGCGTTGGCGGTGTGTCCCGAAGGAAATATATCGCCGCCGGCGAAGAGCTCGGCCGATCCGATCTGGGTGGCGTAGTGCGGGCCGAGCCGGCCGAGGCCGAGCTTGACCGCGCCCACCGTGATGTTCAGCAGCAGCAGGGCCGCGCCGAGGGTCAGCAGGGGTCTGAGGGTGTGCTGCCGCCAGGAGCGCCAGCCGAGCCACGCCGCGACCATCACCGCGGTGGGGCCGCGCTGGCCGAGCACCACGAAGTAGTCGAGGAAGGCATGCAGCTGCGGCCACTGCTGGTACGGCCGGAAGAGCATGACCTTCCAGTCCAGCTCCACGAGCCAGGACGTCGACAGCACGGCGATGACGATGGCCAGGTAGAAGGCCAGCGTCGAGCCGAGCAGGGCGACCCGGGTCCGGCTCATCCGCGGGATCTCTAGCTTCGGCGGTTCCGGCTCCCGGTCCAGGCGGGCAAAGATTCGGTCGATACGCACTCAATCGACGTTACAGCGGGTGAGTGACAAGGCCGGCCGATCCGGTCTCTTTGTGATGACGATGTGATGTGGACTATGTCTCAGCGGCTTGTTTATTCCAACGGAATGTCGAATAGCGGTTCGTGGGTCTCGTTATATGCAAGAAGGCCCTTACGCTCGTGTTATCGGCCCTCTGGTAAAGACTTTCGAGGTATGCACTCGGTATTTCTCCCCGGCCGCCGCAGCCGCACCGCACCCCGCACAAGATCGTTTGCGCGGGTGGCTCCACGGCGCGGACCCGTGCCCGGGGAGGTGAGATGGGCCACGTGACAGTCGCGAGGTCTCGCGTACTCTGACGGCTCACTCGCCCGTCGAAGCCGGGCCCGGAGGGCCATCGGTTCCCCGCGGGTCCGCCGAGCGCGAGGGACACACCGCTGTGGGAGGTACGCGCATGTCAGGGACGTCCGCGACCGGCAGGCGCCCGGCCGTCGCAGCCGGCGCCAACCGCTGGGTCGTGCTCGTCGTCCTGTGCGTCAGCCTGCTGCTGGTCGCGCTCGACGCGACCGTCCTGCATGTCGCGGTCCCCGCGGTCACCGAGGACCTGCGCCCCGGCGCGATCCAGCTGCTCTGGATCGTCGACGCCTATCCGCTGGTCTGTGCCTCGCTGCTGATCCTCTTCGGCACACTCGGCGACCGGGTGGGCCGCCGCCGCATCCTGCTGATCGGTTACGCCCTGTTCGGGGTGGCGTCGGCCGTCGCGGCCTTCGCCCCCACTCCCGAGCTCCTGATCGGCGCCCGCGCCCTGCTCGGGGTCGGCGGCGCCATGATCATGCCGGCGACCCTGTCGGTCCTGCGGGACGTCTTTCCCGACCGCCGGGAACGCGCCGTGGCCATCGGCGTCTGGACCGCGGTCGCCGCGGTCGGCGCCGCCATCGGCCCGGTCCTCGGCGGATTCCTCGTGGAGCACTTCTGGTGGGGCTCGGTCTTCCTGATCAACCTCCCGCTGATGGCGGTGCTGCTGCCGCTCTCCCGCTGGGTGCTGCCCGAGTCGCGCGGCAGCGCGGACGGCCCGTGGGACGTGCTCGGTGCGCTGATGGCCGCCGCCGGAGTGCTGGGCGTGGTCCTCGGTGTGAAGCGCATCGGCGGCGGCGAAGGGGCACTCGGCCCCGCCACGCTCGTACCGCTGGTGGCCGGAGCCGTGCTGCTGGTGCTCTTCGTGCGGCGGCAGCGGAGCCGGGAACATCCGCTCATCGACATCCGGATGTTCTCCCGGCCCACCTTCACCACGGCGGTCGGCTGCATCGTCCTGGCCATGCTGGCCCTGGTCGGCCTGGAGCTGATCGCCGTCCAGTACCTCCAGCTGGTGCTCGGCCTCAGCCCGCTCGCGACCGGTCTGCGGCTGCTCCCGCTCACCTTCGCCGCCATCACCGCGGGGGCGATGGGCTCCTCCGTCCTGCGCCGCGTCGGACCGCGCCGGATGGTCGGCTCCGGGTTCGTGCTGACCGCGGTCGCCGTGCTCTGCCTGGTCAGAATGGGAGCCCACGACGATCCGCCGCTGCTGACCGTCTCCTTCGTCCTGCTCGGCTTCGGGCTTCAGGCCACGCTCTTCGGGGCGTACGAGTCGATGCTCAGCGAGGCGCCCGCCGACCGGGCGGGCGGCGCCGCGGCGATCGGCGAGACCTCGTACCAGCTGGGCGCGGGGATGGGCATAGCGCTCCTCGGCAGTGTCATGAACGCCGCCTACGGCCCGTCGCTCCGCTCGGTGCACGGGGTCCCCGCGACGGCGAGCCACCAGGCCGCCAACTCGCTGGGGGAGGCGTACGAGGTGTCCGCCCGGCTCGGCGGCCCCGCCGGGGCCGCGCTGCGCAGGGCCGCCAGGGACGCCTTCGTCCATGGGCTGCATGTCACCCTGCTGGTCAGCGCCGGGCTGCTGCTGCTCGGCGCCGTCGCCGCGCTGCGGCTGCCCCGGGTGATGGAGTGCGCGGCCCCGCCCGGGG
>NZ_JAAGLN010000157.1 GCF_010548145.1 Streptomyces sp. SID10853 | reverse complement strand
CCGGGCCCGCGGACCTCGCGGCACTGCTGCGCTCCGTCCACGCGCTGCCCGCGCCGGACTTCGCGCTCCCCCGGCGTGAACTGCTGGGCGGGGTCGAACGCTGGCTGCGGCTCGCGGGAGACGCCGTCGACCCGGCGGACGCGGACTATCTCCGCGAGCGCCGTGACGGCTTCGCCTCGGCCGCGGCCGCGCTGACACCCCAGCTGCCCCCGGGCCCGATCCACGGCGACGCGCTCCCCCGCAACGTCCATATCGCCCCCGAGGGGCCGGTCCTGGTCGACCTGGAGACGTTCTCGTCGGACCTGCGGGAACACGACCTGGTCGTCATGGCGCTGTCCCGCGACCGGTACGGGCTTGCCCCGCAGGCGTACGACTCGTTCGTCGGCGCGTACGGCTGGGACGTCCGCGACTGGGAGGGCTGCGCCGTCCTGCGCGGCGCCCGGGAAACGGCGAGCTGCGCCTGGGTCGCCCAGCACGCTCCGGCCAACCCGCGCGCCCTAGACGAGTTCCGCCGCAGGGTGGCCTCGCTGCGGGAGAACGACGCCGGGGTCCGCTGGTATCCGTTCTAGGAGAGGTCACACCCGGGGCGCCACCGACGTTCCAGGACGGCTGCACCCGGCGCGCCACCGACGTCACACCGTCGCGAAGCGGATGAGGACGGCAGCGGGACGTGCACCGCGCAAGGCGCCGTGGAAGGTGAAGATGCGGTACCCGGGCGCCGACGGGTCGACCGAAGGCTCCCCACCGCGGAGGCGCTCCCCCCAGTGGTGGAGGCCGTGACCGCCGCGGCACACCAGCTCTCGTCCCTGCTCGACGGGGCGCGGCCGTCTCCTGCCCGACACGGCACCGGTGACTGGTGATCAGCCGGGAGCCGACTCACCGCGGCCCCGGCGGACTTGTCGGTACGGTCGTGCGCAGGGCTCGGACGGGTCGCGTACAGGTCTCCCGCCGGTCCCGCCTCACCTCCTCCGCGGGATCACCGGCCAGGCCGCCTCGACGACCGCCGCCGGGTCCGCGGTGCGGCGCAGATACGCCTGGAGCGAGGCCGACTGCTCGGCCGCCGCACGCACCTGGAGGCCCTGCAGATCAGCCAGCGGCATCGCCCCGACGGGCTGGTGCATCTCCCCCATGCGGCGCACCACCCGGGCGGCGGCCACCGCGTCCGCGCTCGCGTCGTGCGCGTCGTCGAGTGTCACCCCGTAGTAGGCGCAGAGCGCGTGGAGGGCGCGCTTGCCCCTGCGGTACTTGTCGACGTGTTTGTCGATCACCAGCGGGTCGACGACGGGCGAAGGCACCGTGCCGAGCCGCTCGCTGACGGACGCCGCCCCGTGGCGCCGGCACTCGCGGTCCAGCAGCGACAGGTCGTACCGCGCGTTCATCACCACCAGCGGCACCCCCGAGCGCAGCACTTCGGCGACGGTCCGTGCGACCTCCTCCACGGCTGCGGCCGCCGGGGCGCCGTGGGTGCGGGCGTGGTCCGTCGAGATCCCGTGAATCGCCGCCGCCTGCTCGGGTATCACCACTCCGGGGTCGATCAGCCAGGTGCGCTGTTCCTGGACTCCCCCGTCCGCGTCCAGCCGCACGACGGCCGCCGTGACGATGCGGTCGGTCTCGACGTCGGTGCCCGTCGTCTCCAGGTCGAAGCCGACCAGTGGTCCCCGGTGCCAGCTCATGGCGGCCCTCCTTCGTGGTACGTCCCCCAAGTGGTGACCACCCTCGCACGCGCCACTGACAACGAGTCGGGCCCCCCGGCCCCCTCCCGGTTCACCGGACGCACTCGCCGTCGGTGGCGCCGGGCCGCACACCGGCGAGAGCGGCGGCAGGTCAGGACACCGGCCGCGAATCCCCCCACACGGACTCGAACTCGTCCCGGTATGTCTCGAAGAGGCCGTGCTCGGAGTCCTGTCCGTGCCTGACCACCGCACGCCCGCCGCCCCGCAGCACCAGGACCGGCGCCTCCATCCCGCGTGCCCTGCGCAGATACGACTGGACGACCGCGAGACCGTCCGAGCCGTCACCGTCGACCAGACAGGCCATGAAGCGCGGCGTCTCGTCGAACACATGGATCTCGAAGGCCCCGGGATCCCGGAGCCTGGACCGCACCCGGCGCATGTGCAGGATGTTCGTCTCCACCGCGCGGCTCAGTTCGCCCTTCTTCAGCCCGAGTTCCCGCTCGCGCCGCTTGACCGCGCTGCTGGCGGGGTTGAGGAAGAGCAGCCGGACCCGGCACCCCGACTCCGCCAGCCGGACCAGCCGACGGCCGGAGAAGTTCTGGACGAGGAGGTTCAGCCCTATCCCTATCGCGTCGAGTCTGCGCGCCCCGCCGAACAGGTCCTCGGCCGGGATCTGCCGCTGGAGCCGGACGCGGTCCGGGTGGACCCCGATGACGTCCGCGTACCGGTCGCCCACCAGGTCCTCGACCGCGTCCACCGGGAGCCGGTCGGCGGACGGCGCGCCCGACCCGGCGCCCAGGATGTTCAGCAGGCGCGACGAGGCCCGTTCCGCCTGGGCCAGCACCGCCTCGGAGAGCGCCCGGTTGCGGGAGACCACATTGCGGGTGACCTCCAGCTCGTCCAGGGCCAGTTCCACATCGCGGCGGTCGTCGTAGTACGGCTCGAAGCACGGCCAGTGCTGGACCATCAGCTCACGCAGCTGCGGCAGGGTGAGGAAGCTCAGGACGTTGTCGTCGGCCGGGTCCAGCAGATAGCCCTTGCGGCGCGAGACCTCCCGTACGGCCACGGCGCGCTGGACCCACTCCTGGCCGGCCGGGCCCGCCGCCGCGACCACCCAGTCGTCGGCGTGCACCGGCTCGTAGATGGGGCGCAGCACGGCGGCCACCACGGCGCGGAGCCGCTGCTCGACCAGGTTCAGCCAGATGTAGGCGCGCCCGGCCCGCTGGGCGCGGGTCCGCACCTCGTTCCACGCGCCGGCGTCCCAGTCGAGTTCCGCCCCGATCTCCATGGGCCTCGCCAGGGAGACCGCCCCGGGTGGGACCCCTGTGGAGCCCCCGTCGTGACCCGGGTCACCTGGGGGCAGCTCCAGCCCTCCCGAGCCCACCCGCGTACCGCCTTTCACCGCCCCTGCAACGATCAAGGAAGGGTACTCCGCGCGCGGGAGCCGGTGCAGCCGGATGCACAGGCTGATTTCCCAACTCCCTTATTCGTGGTGACCGTTCTCCGCGACCGCAGGGGGCCGAGTGAGGGGATTCATAGTGGTTCGTGGCGAGGACGCGGTGACACGCGAGACTCGGCGCCCGATGTGGAAGAGTCGTGCCCATGCAGGTCTGGCCGGGACAGACATACCCGCTCGGCGCCACGTACGACGGCGCCGGGACCAATTTCGCGGTCTTTTCGGAGGCCGCCGACCGAATCGAGTTGTGCCTGCTGCACGACGACGGCTCAGAGACGGCGGTGGAGCTGAGGGAGACGGACGCGTTCGTCCGCCATGCCTATCTGCCCGGCATCATGCCTGGCCAGCGGTACGGGTTCCGGGTGCACGGCCCGTACGCACCCGAGAGCGGGCAGCGCTGCAACTCGGCGAAGCTGCTCCTCGACCCGTACGCCAAGGCGGTGAGCGGCGAGGTCAAATGGGACGAGTCCGTGTACGGCTACCACTTCGGCCGGCCGAACTCGCGCAACGACCTGGACTCCGCCCCGCACACCATGACCTCGGTGGTGGTCAACCCCTACTTCGACTGGGGGGACGACCGGCTGCCGCGCACCCCGTACCACGAGACGGTGCTCTACGAGGCCCATGTGAAGGGCCTGACGATGCTCCATCCGGCGCTCCCCGACGAGATGCGCGGGACCTACGCGGCGCTGGCCCATCCGGCGGTCATCGAGCATCTGACCGGGCTCGGGGTGACGGCGCTCGAACTGATGCCCGTTCACCAGTTCGTCAACGACCACCGGCTGGCGGACAGCGGGCTCTCGAACTACTGGGGCTACAACACCATCGGGTTCTTCGCCCCGCACAACGCGTACGCCTCCTGGGGCGACCGCGGTGAACAGGTGCTCGAATTCAAACAGGCGGTACGGGCGCTGCACGAGGCCGGTATCGAGGTCATCCTCGACGTCGTCTACAACCACACGGCCGAGGGCAACCATCTGGGCCCGACGCTCTCCTTCCGGGGCCTGGACAACGCCTCCTACTACCGGCTGACGGACGATCCGCGCTACTACATGGACACCACGGGCACCGGCAACAGCCTGCTGATGCGCTCCCCGCACGTCCTCCAGCTGATCATGGACTCGCTGCGCTACTGGGTCACCGAGATGCATATCGACGGCTTCCGCTTCGACCTGGCGGCGACCCTGGCCCGCCAGTTCCACGAGGTGGACCGGCTGTCGTCCTTCTTCGACCTGGTGCAGCAGGACCCGGTGGTCTCCCAGGTGAAGCTGATCGCCGAGCCGTGGGACGTGGGCGAGGGCGGCTACCAGGTGGGGAACTTCCCGCCGCTGTGGACCGAGTGGAACGGCAAGTACCGCGACACCGTCCGGGACCTGTGGCGGGGCGAGCCGCGGACACTGGCGGAGTTCGCCGGGCGGCTGACCGGCTCGTCGGACCTGTACCAGGACGACGGGCGGCGCCCGCTGGCCTCGATCAACTTCACCACCTGCCACGACGGCTTCACGCTGCACGACCTGGTGGCCTACAACGACAAGCACAACGAGGCGAACGGCGAGAGCAACCGGGACGGCGAGAGCCACAACCGGTCCTGGAACTGCGGCGCCGAAGGGGAGACCGATGACCAGGGCGTGCTGGAGCTGAGGGGCCGCCAGATGCGGAACTTCATGGCCACGCTGCTGCTGTCGCAGGGGGTCCCGATGCTGAGCCACGGCGACGAGTTCGGCCGTACCCAGCACGGCAACAACAACGCGTACTGCCAGGACAGCGAGCTGGCCTGGGTGCACTGGCCCGACCCGGAAGGGGCCGGGGCCGCCGAGGCCGGCTCCGGCAACCGGGACGGCTCCGGCGGGAGCAGCACCCTGCTGGCCTTCACCCGTGCGATGGTGGCGCTGCGCCGTGAGCATCCGGTCTTCCGGCGGCGGCGCTTCTTCCACGGGCGCCCGGTGGAGGGCACCCACGACGACCTGTCCGACATCGCCTGGTTCACCCCCGAGGGCGAGGAGATGGTCCAGCGCGACTGGCAGGCGGCGCACGCCAAGGCCCTGTCGGTCTTCCTGAACGGGAACGCCATCTCGGAGCCGGGGACGCGCGGCGAGCACATCGCGGACGACTCGTTCCTGCTGATGTTCAACGCGAGCGCGGATGAGATCGAGTTCCTGGTTCCGGTGAACCACGGCAGGCAGTGGGAGGTCGTCGTGGACACCGCACACGAGGACGGGGTACCGCCGGGGCCGGGCCCGAAGGTGGACGCCGGCGACCGGCTCGCGCTGATCGGGCGGAGCCTGACCGTGCTGAAACGGCCGGCCTGACGAGCGGCGGGGTGACAGGGAGCCGGCGAAACGGGGTACGTAGGTTCCCATGACGCCCACTGCGACGTACCGGCTCCAGATCCAGCCGGAGTTCCCGTTCCCGGCCGCCGAGGCAGCGGTGCCGTATCTGGCGGCACTCGGTGTCTCGCACCTCCATCTGTCGCCGGTGCTGGAGGCGGTCCCCGGCTCCACCCACGGCTATGACGTCGTGGACCACTCCCGGATCCGCGACGAACTGGGCGGCGAGGACGGGCTCCGCGCGCTGGCGCACACCGCGCGCACGCACGGGCTCGGACTCGTCGTGGACATCGTGCCGAACCACATGGCGGCGGCCCCCCGGTACAACCGGCAGCTGTGGGAGGTACTGCGTGAGGGGCCGGGCTCGCCGTACGCCCGCTGGTTCGACATCGACTGGGAGTCGGGCGGCGGCAAGGTGCTGCTGCCCGTGCTCGGCCACCCGCTGGGCGACGAACTGGAGCGGCTGCGGGTCGACGGGGACGTGCTGCGCTATTACGACCACGCGTTCCCGCTGCGCGAGGGCACGGAGCGGCTGCCGCTGCCGGAGCTGCTCGACGCCCAGTGGTACCGGCCGGCCTGGTGGCGGCTGGCCCGCACCGAGCTCAACTACCGGCGCTTCTTCACCATCTCGGACCTGATCGGGGTGCGGGTCGAGGACCCGGCGGTCTTCGACGCCACCCACGGCAAGATCCTGGAGCTGATGGACGACGGCGTCATCGAGGGGCTGCGCGTCGACCACCCGGACGGGCTCGCCGACCCGGGCGCGTATCTGCGGCGACTCGGCGAGGCGACGGGCGGCCGCTGGACCGTGGTGGAGAAGATCCTCACCGGCGAGGAGCGGCTGCCCGCCGACTGGGCGGTCGCCGGGACCACCGGGTACGACGCGCTGCACCGGATCGACGGCCTGTTCACCGACCCGGCCGGCGCCGACGAGCTGGCACGCAGCTACCGGGACCGGGCGGGGCCCCCGGGCGACCGCGGCGGTTACTGGGAGCCGACCCTCCGCCGGGCGGCGTACAAGGTCATCACCCATGAGCTGGCGGCCGAGACCACGTTCCTGGTCCGCACGGCCGAGCGGATCTGCGCGGCCGACCCCGCGCTGCGCGACCACGCGCCGTGGGCGCTGCGCGCCGCGCTGCGCGAACTGCTGGTACGGATGCCCGTCTACCGGCCGTATGTGACCGCGGGCGGGCCCACCCCCGACGCGGCGGAGGCCACGCTGGACGCGGAGACGGTACGGCAGGCCGTCGCGTCGTTCACCGTGCCGGAGGAGTCGGCGGCCGTCGGTGTCGTACGGGATCTGGCGCTCGGCAGACTGGGCGGCGGCCCCGACCGCACCGCCTTCTGCGCGCGGTTCGCGCAGACCGCGTCGGCACTGCGCGCCAAGTCCGTGGAGGACACCGCCTTCTACCGGTACGCGCCACTGGTGTCGGCGGGCGAGGTGGGCGGTGACCCGGGGGCGCCCGCGGTGAGCCCGGAGCGCTTCCACGCGTTCTGCGCGCGGACGGCCCGCGACTGGCCGGCCGGCGGGACAGTGCTGACCACGCACGACACCAAGCGCAGCGCGGACGTACGGGCCCGGATCGCGGTCCTCACCGAGTGCCCCGAGCGGTGGGCCGCGCTGCTGGGCCGGCTGCCCACACCGGCGCCCGACCCGCAGCTGGCCTGGGTGGCCTGGCAGACCGCGTTCGGCTTCGGGCTGCCGGACCGGGACCGGCTCGGCCCCGCGCTGCTGAAGTCGGTGCGCGAGGCGGGGCTGCACACCAGCTGGACCGAGCAGGACGAGGTGTACGAGCAGGCGGTCGAGGACTTCACGGCGGCGGGGCCCGCCGGGCCCGCGCAGTCGGCGGTCGCCGCGTTCGCCCGGGAGCTCGGCCCGTACGTACGGGCCAACGCGCTCGGCGCCGCGCTGGTCCACCTCACGATGCCCGGCGTGCCTGACGTCTACCAGGGCACGGAGGGCACGTACATCGCGCTGGTGGACCCCGACAACCGCAGACCGCCGGTGCCCGTCGATCCCTCGGACGAGAAGCTGGCGCTGACGACCACGGCGCTGCTGCTGCGCCGGGAGTGCCCGGAGGTCTTCGGCGAGTCGGGAACGTACACCCCGCTGGCGGCGGACGGCCCGGCGGCGGCGCATTGTCTGGCGTTCTGCCGCTCGGGCGAGGCGGTCACCGCGGTGACCCGGCTGTCGCTGCGGCTCGACGAGGCGGGCGGCTGGCGCGGCACGGAGCTGCCGCTGCCCGCTGGGGTGTGGCTCGATCTGCTGTCCCCGGAACGGGAGTTCACCGGCCGGGTCGCGCTGCGCGAACTGTTCGCTGTGCGGCCGGTGGCGCTGCTCAAGCGGGTCGTGGCGGCGGGTGCGGGGTGAATTGCCGCACGCGGCACGGTGGTTCAGCAGTCACCTGGGCAGCCGGGCCCAAGGCCCCGCCGCCGGGCTCACTGGGCGGCGAGCCTGAAGTGCATCCGGCCGAAGCTGACCGAGTCGCCGTCCCGGACCGCGACCGCGCCGGTGACCCGCCGGCCGTTGACCGTCGTTCCGTTGGCCGAGCCGAGGTCGCGCAGTATCCACACCCCGGCCCGCACCCCGAGCTCGGCGTGCATCCGTGACACCGTCTCGTGGTTCAGCCGCAGGCCGTTGACCGGGTCCCGGCCGATGCGCAGCGGGTACGGGCCGGGCGCGGGCAGCAGCAGCTTCGGCAGCCGTTCGGCCGCCCAGGCCCTGCGCATCCGGCCGGGGAAGGCGGACACCTGGCTCACCGCGCCCAGCAGCCGCTGCGACCAGCCGGTCCCGCTCTCCAGGTCCGCGGTGAGCGCGGACAGTTCACCGGATCCGCGCGCGGCCAGGGCCAGTTCCATCCGGCGCATGAAGGTGTCGTGGGAGAGCTTGCCCTGGACCGCGCCCTCCTTGAGTACGGCGAGCACCCGGTCCCGCTCGGCGTCGGACAGCCGGGCAGGAGCCAAGGGCTGCTCGTGGGCGGGCGCCGGGGAGTCTGAAGAGGACGTCACAGGGTTGATTGTCGGCCGGACCCGAGCGAGGTGTCCAGGCGGCCCCGGGTTTGCGATATCCATGTGACCAGGACGGACACCGATTGTTACGGTCTGCGGACATCACCCCTGCCCAGGAGCCGAATTGACCCAGCCGCCGCCCGCCCACGAGTTGGTGATCCGCCCCCTGACCGGGCCGGACGAGCTCGGCCTCTTCCGTACGCTGCCCTATGTCCTCGACCATGAACTCGCCGACGACCTCGCGGCCGGGCTGCGCCGCCCCGAGTGGATGTGGGTGGCGCTGTGCGGCGACCGCGTGGTGGCGCGGGCCGCCTGGTGGACACAGACGGCCGGGGCCGCCCCGCTCACTCTCGACTTCTTCGACCTGGACGACACCCTGCCCGAACCGGAACGCGGCGAGACCGGGCTGCGGCTGCTGGAGACCGCGATGGCGCGGCTCTTCCCCGCCGGGGCGGAGCGGCCCGAGTACGGCCGGTTCATCCCGCCGGACTGGCGCACGGACCCGGTGGTCCGCGACGCGGTCGAGGCGCGGATGCGGACGGTCGGGCGGACCGGGGCGCGGCTGCTGGTCGAGCGGCTGCGGCTGGAGTGGACCCCGGGGGCAGCCGCGGTGCCGCCGCCGGACGGCCGGCTGGTCTTCCGCCCGGTGCGCGACCGGGAGGATCTCGTCTCGCTGATGGCGCAGGTGCTCGACGGCACGCTCGACGCGCACAGCCGGGCCTCGCTGGAGTCCGGGCTGAGTCCGCGCGTGGTGGCCGACGAGCAGTACGAAGAGGAGCTGACGCAGTACCGGAGCCCGGGCGGGTGGTGGCGGGTCGCGGAGCTGCCGGACGGGGATCCGGTCGGATTCGTGCTCCCCGCGCGCAACAACTACCACGCGATCATCGCGTACATCGGGGTGCTGCCCGGCCACCGGGGGCACGGCTACATCGACGGGATCCTCGCCGAGGGGACCCGGATCCTCGCCGCCCAGGACGTACCGCGTATCCGTGCGTCGACGGACGCCGGCAACGTCCCGATGGCGCGGGCCTTCGAGCGGGCCGGCTATGTGAACTTCGGGCGTGCGGTCAACATGGTGTGGGACTGACGGGGAGCGGACTGACGAGTATCGGACCGGCGGGCATCGGACCGGCGGGTGCGGGAGTGCGCCGCCTACGCCGTGGAGCCGGTCCCGGCCGCCTCGCCCAGCCAGTCCAGGCGGCGCTGCTGTCCGGGCGGAATGGTGGCGTCCTCGCCCCGCGGGCCGACGTTGAGCAGCAGGTTTCCGCCGTCGGACCGGACCGTACCGAGCAGCTCGGCCAGCGCGTCACGGCCGATGAAGGAGTCCTCGCCCGAGTTCCGGTTGTAGCCGAAGCTGTGGTCGATGCCGCGGGTGATCTCGAAGGGGTCGGGGCCGGTGTAGCGGGAGTACTCGGGGGTCCTGAAGTCGTAGTACGGCGGCTTCTTGGGGACGAAGCCCTCGTCGCTGACGACCGTGCGGCGGTCCCAGCTGTTGTAAGCGGCCCGCAGACCGGGCATCCGCAGCGCCCGCCACAGCGGGGTGTACGGGTAGAGCCGGTCGTTGACGACGCCGTGCGGAACGGTGAACCGGTAGTACTCCACCAGGCTCCTGATCCCCGCGCGCCCGGCCGGCCAGGCGATGTCGTTCCAGAGGATGTCCGGGTGGTAGCGCCTGATCAGCTCGCGCAGCTGGGCGTCCGCGTACGCCGGGTAGGCGCCGCGGGGGACGGCGGCGACGGTGTCGGCGGCGGTCGCGATGGGGCGCGGCTGGAACGTCCAGTCGAGTCCGCCCGAGTAGTAGACGCCGAAGCGCAGCCCTTCGGCCCTGACGGCTTCGGCGAACTCACCGACGACGTCGCGCGGGGTGTGCCAGCCGGGACGGTGGGGGTTGCGCACCTCGGACGGCCAGAGGCAGTAGCCGTCGTGGTGCTTGGCGACGAGGACCGCGTAACGAGCCCCGGCGGCGCGGAAGCGGCGCGCCCAGTCCGCCGGGTCCCAGCCGCTCAGCGCGTCGGCGAAGTCGCCGCCGAACGCCGTGTACGGGCGGCTGCCGTAGGTCTCCCTGTGGTGGGCGGACACCGGGCTGCCGGGGAAGCGCAGGGAGTTCTCGTACCACTCTCCGTACGAGGTCCAGCCGAGGTGCGCGCGCCCGGCGGCGTCGTACGGCGGGGCCCACCCCGGCACGGACGCGGGCGTCCAGTGCACGAAGATCCCCAGTTGAGCCTGTTGCCACCACGGAGCGACCATGGTTGAAGTATTGATCATTGCCGGTGGTGTTCGTAAGGGGGTCTAGGAGCGTCCGGCCTGTGCACTGCGGATCACCTCGCGGTACCACCAGTAGGAGTCCCTGGGGGTACGCCGCATCGTCTCGTAGTCCACCTGGACCAGGCCGAACCGCTGGGCGTTCCCCTCGATCCACTCGAAGTTGTCGGTGAGCGACCAGGTGAAGTAGCCGCGGACGTCGACCCCATCGGCCATGGCGGTGTGCAGGGCGCGCAGGTGGCCGTCGATGAAGTCGATCCTGCGGGAGTCCCGCAGCCCGTCGTAGCTGCAGCCGTTCTCGGTGATGTAGAGCGGCGGGAGGCGGTCGCCGTAGCGGCTCTCCAGCTGGATCAGCATGTCGCGCAGCCCGTCGGGGACCACCGGCCAGCCGAAGTCGGTGCGGTCGTATCCCTCTATCTCCCTGATCCCGAAGGGGAGTTCGGGTGGTATGCCGAACCCGGCGAAGGTGTCGAGGGCCTGCGGGGCCGGGGCCCCGACGAGTGTCGGGTTGTAGTAGTTGACGCCGTACCAGTCGAGCGGCGCCGAGATGATCTCCAGGTCCTCGGCGACCGGGCCCGGCATCAGGGCGGCGAAGTTCTCGTCCGGGTAGGCGCCGGTGAGCAGCGGGTCGGCGAACAGCCAGTTGGAGACCGTGTCGTAGAGCCCGGCCCCGAACCGGTCCTCGTCGCTCTCGCCCGCCGTCCAGACGGGAGTGTGCGAGACGGCGATCCCGATGTCCGATGCCCCGGCCGCGCGCAGCGACCCGACGGCGAGGCCGTGCGCGAGCAGCTGGTGGTGGGCGGCGGGCAGCGCGTCGAAGAGCAGCTTCTTGCCGGGGGCGTGCTCGCCCAGGGCGTAACCGAGGAGTGTCACCTCGGCCGGTTCGTTGATGGTGATCCACATCGGGACCCGGTCGGCGAGGCGTTCGGCGACGGTGCCCGCGTACTCGGCGAAGCGGTACGCGGTGTCACGGTTGAGCCAGCCACCGGCCTGTTCGAGCGCGAGCGGGGTGTCCCAGTGGTAGAGGGTCGGCGCGGGGGTGATGCCCCGGGCGCACAGCTCGTCGACGAGCCGGTCGTAGAAGTCGAGGCCGGCCGGGTTGAGGGCGCCCGAGCCGTCCGGGACGACGCGCGGCCAGCTGACCGAGAAGCGGAAGGCCCCGGCGCCGAGCCCGGCGAGCAGCGCCACGTCCTCGCGGTAGCGCTCGTAGAAGCCGGTGCCGAGTGAGCCGTCGGCGCCGTCCTTGATCCGGCCCGGCCTGGCGGCGAAGTCGTCCCAGCCGGACGGGCCCTTGCCGTCGGTGCCCGCCGCGCCCTCGGTCTGGAAGGCGGAGGCGGACGCGCCCCACAGGAAGCCGGGCGGGAAGGCGGGCAGTGGGGGAATCCTCATGGATCGCGACCCTAATGGCCCGAGTGCGCTCGCTCCAGCCCCTGATCTTGTCAAGATGAGAGCCTGCCGGCCGGCCGATGGCGGTCCCGACGACATGACCTGGTCCCGACGGCACGATCTGGTCCCGACGAGACGACCGAGGGGATGCTGTGCTGTTCGATGTGTGGGCACCGGAGAAGAGCGACGTCACGCTGGAGCTGGCCGGGCGTGACCTGGCCATGGAGCGCGACCCGCTGCGGGACGGCTGGTGGGCCGTCACCGCGGACGCGGCGGACGGTGACCGCTACGGCTTCCGGCTGGACGGCGGCCCTGTGCTGCCCGACCCGCGCTCGCGCCGCCAGCCCGCGGGGCCCGACGGGCTGAGCGCCGTGGTCGCCCACGACACCTACCGGTGGCGCCAGGAGTGGCCGGGCCTGCCGCTGCCGGGCGCCGTGCTGTACGAGCTGCACATCGGCACGTACACCCCCGACGGCACGTTCGACGCGGCGGCGGAGCGCCTTGACCACCTGGCCGCGCTGGGCGTCACCCATGTGGAGCTGATGCCGGTCTGTCCCTTCCCTGGCCGGCACGGCTGGGGGTACGAGGGGGTCTCGCTGTGGGCGGTGCACGAACCGTACGGCGGCCCAGAGGGGCTGAAGCGGTTCGTCGACGCGGCGCACGAGCGCGGGCTCGGAGTGGTGCTCGACGTGGTCCACAACCACCTCGGACCGTCCGGCAACCACCTGCCCTCCTTCGGTCCGTACTTCACCGACACCCACCACACCCCGTGGGGCTCGGCGGTGAACCTGGACGCGCCGGGCTCCGACGAGGTCCGGGCGTATCTGCTGGGCAGCGCGCTGGCCTGGCTGCGCGACTACCGGATCGACGGGCTGCGTCTCGACGCGGTCCACGCCCTCGCCGACAACCGCGCGCTGACCTTCCTGGAGGAACTGTCCGCGGCCACCGACGCGCTCTCGGCCGGTCTCGGGCGGCCGCTGTTCCTGATCGCCGAGTCCGACCTCTGCGACCCGCGGACGACGACCCCGCGGGATGCGGGCGGTCTGGGGGTGCACGCCCAGTGGAACGACGACTTCCACCACGCCCTGCACACCGCGCTGACCGGCGAGTCCCAGGGGTACTACGCGGATTTCGCCCGTGCGCCGCTGGCCGCCGTGGCCAAGACACTCACCCGGGTCTTCTTCCACGACGGTACGTACTCGACGTTCCGCGGCCGTACCCACGGGCGGCCCGTGCACCGTACGTCGACGCCCGCGCACCGTTTCGTCGGCTTCGCGCAGACCCATGACCAGATCGGCAACCGGGCGCTCGGCGACCGGCTCTCGGCGACCCTGTCACCCGGTCTGCTGGCGTGCGCGGCGACCCTGGTGCTCACCGGGCCGGCCGTGCCGATGCTGTTCATGGGCGAGGAGTGGGGGGCGGCCACCCCGTGGCAGTTCTTCACCGACCACACGGACCCGGATCTGGCGGAGGCCGTACGGAACGGGCGGCGGCGGGAGTTCGCCGAGCACGGCTGGGCCGAGGGGGACATCCCCGACCCGCAGTCGCCCGCCACCAGGGAGCGGTCCTGTCTGAACTGGGGTGAGCTGGACGGCGGCCACCACTCACGGCTGCTCGCCTGGTACCGGGGACTGATCTCGCTCCGCCGCACCTGTCCCGACCTGGTCGACCCGGATCTGGCCGCGGTCAAGGTGGCGTACGACGAGGACGCCCGCTGGCTGGCGCTCCGCAGGGGCGATCTGCGGGTCGCGGTCAACCTCGGCCCCGGGGCGGCCAGGATCCCGCTGAACGGGCGCGGCGGCCGGATCCTGGCCTCCTGGGAGCCGGTCCGGCCGCCGGGCACCGACGGGATGCTGCTGCTGCCGCCTGAGTCGTGTGTCGTCCTGACGGACTCCTGACGGCCCGCCGGCGCACAGCGGGCGGGCGCGGGCGGGCGGGCGGCTACTCGACGATCGCCAGCTCACGGCGGGTGGTGTTCAGCCGCCGTCCGCCGTCGTCGGTGACGGTGACGATGTCCTCGATCCGGACGCCGAAGCGGCCGGGAAGATAGATGCCGGGCTCCACCGAGAAGCACATCCCGGGCACCAGCGGCTGCTCCTCGCCCTCGATCATGTACGGGGGTTCGTGGGTGGTCACCCCGATGCCGTGGCCGGTGCGGTGGATGAACCGCTCGCCGTACCCGGCGTCGGTGATGACCGCGCGCGCCACCCGGTCGATCTCCTGGCAGGCGACGCCCGGACGCACCGCCCGGCAGCCCGCGTCCTGCGCCTCGCGGACGATGTCGTGCACCCGCTGCTCCTCGGCGCCCGGTGCGCCGACGTGGACGGTGCGGGAGGTGTCCGAGCCGTACCCCTCCTTGAGTCCGCCGAAGTCGAGGACGACCATGTCGCCGGTCCCGATGACCCGTTCACCGGCCTCGTGGTGCGGGTTGGCGCCGTTGGGCCCGGAGCCGACGACGGTGAAGTCCACCTGCGAGTGCCCGAACTGCCGCAGCAGGGCGGCGAGATCAGCCGCCACGTCGGTCTCCCTGCGTCCGGAGAAGCGGACCTTGAGGATCTCCTCGTAGGTCGCGTCGGCCGCGGCGCCCGCCGCTTCGATGCGGGCCAGCTCGGGGGCGTCCTTCACGGCGCGCAGCATCGGCAGGGCTTCCGTCAGCGACTGGTACGAGCTGTCGGGGAGGGCCCGCTGGAGGCCGAGCAGATGCATCGCCCAGCCGTTGTCGCTGACCGCGAACCGGCCGTCGGACCTGAGGAGCCCGGCGGTGATGCCGTACGGGTCCTTCCCGTCCGTCCAGTCCAGCAGGGTGAGCGCGGGGGCGCCGACGGCGTGCTCGGCGTCCGCGGCCTCCAGCGTCGGTACGACGAGAACCGGGTCCTGGCCTGCCGCGATGACCAGCATGGTCATCCGCTCGGTGGCGGCGGTCGGCCGGTAGCCGGTGAGGTGGACGAGGTCGGGGCCGGGTGCGACGAGCACTCCGGCGAGCCCGGCGTCCGCGGCGCTCCGGGCGGCACGGGCCATACGGGCGCGGTAGTCGTCGGCGGTGAACGGTACGGGTTCGGTGGACATGGACCTATCCTGCCGGGCGCGGTACGGAGATGCGATGCGAACCCGGTGTCTCGGAGGCGACAGCGCTCAGGCACGGCGGTGCTGCTCGGGAACGGCGGTGCTGCTCAGGAACGGCAGTGCTGAGGGAGGCGCAGTGCTCAGCGACGCGGTACTCAGCGACGCGGTACTCAGGGACAGGGACAGGGATACGGCACGACCAGGTCGGCGCGGTCCCTGGTGCGTGCGACGAGCCGGGCGTTGGCCTCGTCGGACCGCAGCACCCAGCGCTCGGCCTCCACACGGCTCCTGCCGTACCGGATGTGACGCTCGATGAGCCTGCTGACCCGGGCGGCGTCTGCGGGATCCTCGGGGCTCCCGGGCCCGATGAACCACGCCTCGTCGAGCAGGGCCCGCACGAGCGGCCAGTGCAGCAGATAGTTCCCTTCGGTGATCACCAGCGGGACCTCGGGGGCCACCGGCACGGAGCCCGCGACGGGCTCCTCCAGCGCCCGGTCGAAGGCGGGCGCGTACACGACGTCACCGCCGGGCGTACGCAGCCGGGCGAGCAGGGCCGCGTACCCGGCCTCGTCGAACGTGTCCGGGGCGCCCTTGCGGTCGGCCCGCCCGAGGCGGCGCAGCTCGGCCCCTGCGAGGTGGAAACCGTCCATCGGGACCACGACGGCGCTCGGCCCGAGTGCTTCGGCGAGACCGGCGGCGAGGGTGGACTTGCCCGCGCCGGGCGGGCCCGCGATGCCGAGGATCCGCCGGTGCCCGGCCGAGGCGAGCAGCCGGGCACGGTCGATGAGGCGCTGCGGTGTCATGGCGGCCATTGTCGCCGCCCGGTCCTGCCCGCGCGAGTGGCCCCGTAGCCGCGGGCGGTACGTACAACCGCTCCTGACCACGTGGCTGGCAGGCTAGCCTTCCTGCCATGTCCCGCATCGCACTGGTCACCCTGGTCGTCCTCGACTACGACGAGGCCATCGGCTTCTACACCGGCGCCCTCGGATTCACACTGACCGAGGACACCGACCGCGGCGACGGCAGCCGCTGGGTGGTGGTCACACCGCCCGGCGGGCAGCCCGGGACCGGTCTGCTGCTGGCCCGCGCCAAGGACGACGCGCAGCGCGCGAGCGTCGGCGCCCAGACGGGCGGCCGGGTCGGCTTCTTCCTGCACACCGGGGACTTCGCCGGGGACCACGCCCGGATGCGGGACGCCGGCGTCCGTTTTCTGGAGGAGCCGCGTCACGAGCCGTACGGTTCGGTCGCCGTCTTCGAGGACCTCTACGGGAACCGGTGGGACCTGCTCCAACCGGCGTGAGAGTCATGTCGGACATGGCTGTTACGTTTCCCGTATGACGGTTTACGGACGTGCCATCGCTCTCCTCGGGGAGCGGCCGGAGCTGGCCGAAGCGGCCGCGCGCCCCTTCGGTTTCGACCTGGCGGGGGCCGCGCACGGCCCGGCGGTCCGGCTGGCATCGGGCGCGCCGCTGGAGGCGGTGGCCGGGGACGGCAGGGGCGGCACGTATGCCGTGTGCGGCGGGGG
>NZ_JAAGLN010000156.1 GCF_010548145.1 Streptomyces sp. SID10853 | reverse complement strand
GGCCGCCAGGACGCCGGCGAGCGGGGGCAGCAGGGCGCGGTCGGGGTTGCCCGACGCGAGGTCCCGCACGCCGGCCGGGATGTCGGCCCTGATCGATTCACGCGCCGTACTGGCCGGCCGGGGCCGCACCCGGCTCCCCCTGCGCCCCGCCGTCGCGATCACCCCGCGGTCGCGCAGCGTCCGGTACGCGGATCCGACGGTGTTCGGATTGACACCCAGCTGCGCCGCCAACTCCCTGAGCGGCGGCAGCAGTTGACCCGGCGCGAGCGCACCGGAGCTGATCGCGCGCTCCACACTCGCCGCGATGTCCGTTGCACGGCTGCCTTCGATCCCATACTCTCCTAGCACAAACAAGATTATGCACTAATGCAATGGAGGACGCAATGTCCGAGACCTCTCCGGCCTCGCGCCCGCAGCAGGACACGCCCTATGTGCCGACCCCGCGGACCGTGCCCACCCGCTCCCGGGAGCGCGCCTCGTACGACCGCGAACTGGTGCACTCGATCCTGGACGAGGGCTACCTCTGCCATCTCGGATTCCTCCGCGACGGTGCGCCCGTGGTGCTGCCGACGCTGTACACGCGGGTGGGAGAGCGCCTCTACATCCACGGCTCGACGGGCTCCCGTCCGCTCCGGGCGGCCGGCGATGAGGACCCGGGGATCGCGGTGTGTCTGACGGTCACCCATGTCGACGGTCTGGTCCTCGCACGGTCCGCCTTCCACCACTCGATCAACTACCGCTCGGTGGTCGTCCACGGCACGGCCCGCCAGGTCACCGACGACGAGGAGCGGCGTACCGCTCTCGACGCGATCGTGGAGCAGGCCGTGCCCGGCCGGTCGCACGACTCACGCCCGGCCAACGCCAAGGAGCTGGCGGCGACCGCCGTCGTACGCCTTGACCTGGACGAGGTCTCCGCCAAGGTCCGGGCCGGCGGCCCGAACGACGAGCCGGAGGACCTCGCCCTGCCGTACTGGTCGGGTGTCGTACCGGTGAGCAAGGGATACGGCACACCGATCGCGTCGGACGACCTGGACCCGGCGATCACGCTGCCGGACTACCTCGACCGCCGCTGAGAAGCGCGGGCGGAGAGCGCGGGCCGGGCGGCCGCCTGCGGTCGGGCCGGCCCGGACCGGGCTCGGGCCGGATCTGGTCGGCTCGGGCCGGATCTGGTCGGCTCGGACTGGACCAGACCAGCTCGGGCCGGACTGGACCAGACCAGCTCAGACCGCCTCAGACCGGCAGCGGCCGCCGCCGCGCTGCCGCCGCCCGCATCTCCCCGTACGCGAGACCCGTGACGGCCGCGAGCAGCAGCAGTGTGCCGATGACGGTGCCCGTGGTGAGCCGCTCCCCGAGCAGGGCGACGGCGATGACCGCGGCGCTCACCGGTTCCAGCAGCATGATCACGGAGACCGTGGCGGAGCGGACCACCGCGGCCCCGGCGAAGTACAGGGCGTAGGCGAGTGCCGTGGGCACCGCCGCCACATAGGCCAACAGGCCCAGCACCCTGCCCAGTTCGACGGTGTGCGGAAGGAGTCCCTCCGCCACGGCGAGCGGCAGCAGGACAGCGGTCCCGACGGCGAGGGACCAGGCGGTCGTCGACAGCGGGTCACTGCCGCCGCTCCGGCCGAGCCACCGGGTCAGCAGGGTCATCGCCGCGTACCCGGCAGCGGAGAGCAGCGCCCAGCCGACCCCCGCGGGGTGCACGGCTCCGCTGCCGCTGCCCAGGACCAGCACCACGAGCCCGCCCAGTGCACCCGCGACGGCGGTGGTCCCGCCGGCGCCCAGCCGCTCCCCCATGGTCAGCCGGGCACCGACGGCGATGAGTACGGGACCGGCGCCCAGGGTGACGACGGTGCCCACGGCGAGCCCGGTGGCCCGGACCGCGGCGAAGTAGGCGACCTGGAAGAGCGTGAACGCCAGGCCGGTCGCGACGGTGCGCAGGGCCGGCCATACGCGGGGTTCGGCGGGGCGTGACCCACCGCGCGGCCGGCGCACGGCCCGTACGGCGAGCAGCAGCACCAGGCCGCCGGCGCACCGCCAGAAGGTGAGGGAGACGGGCCCGAGGTCACTGGCCAGGTAGAGCAGCGAGGCCGCGGCTCCGGCGGTGCCCCACGCCGCTCCGGCCACGGACAGATAGAGGAGACTGCGGCGGACGGACAGCCCGGCGGCAGGGTTCGGCGCATGCGTCACGTGCTTCACGTACTGCTCCATGAGGAAGACGGGGAAGGCGGTCGCTGAACTCCGTGCGCGGGCAGCGACGGGCCGCTCGGGGACGCCCCGAGCCCGGTCTCCGTCAGAGGTTCGGCCGCCCGCGCTATGCGGCAGGCGGCGGCAGTACGGTGAGAAGCATGGCCGAACCCTACCGGACAGCCCCTGAGGGCTGTCCGGTAATCCCTGGTGGATCAGCGCGCGGCGTCAGATGCGGTGCATCGCAAGGCGGAGGGACGTCCGCATACTGGATGCATTCGGGCGTTCCGACAACGCGGCGAGGCGCCGCATCTGTCGTCGTGCGCCCGCCAGGGAGTACCGGACAGCCCTCAGGTCACGCTGCGAGGGGCGGGCAACTCGGCCTCCACGGTGGGCGTTACGCCTGCCACCGGGCCGGACGGAGGCTTCGGGGCCGAGGACTGGGCGACGAACGCGCCGAGCAGCACCACCACACCGCCCACGATCTGCGGTGCGGAGAGATGCTCCCCGAGCAGCACCCAGGCGAGCACCGTCGCGATCACCGCTTCCAGACAGGCGACCACCCCCGCCACCTGCGGGGAGAGCCTGCGGACCGAGACCACTCCGAAGACATAGGCGACAACGGTGGCGATCAGCACGATCCAGCCGAGCAGCAGCCAGGCGGGCACCGATGTCCCGTTCATGTCCGCCCGGCCCGTGAGGAGCGACCAGTCCATCCGCCACGGACGGGCGATCACCGTCAGCAGTGCGGTGCCGACGAGGAGTCCGTACGCGATGACCCCCAGCGGGTCGGCCCGGTCGGCGCCGTCGCCGCCGTGGTCGGACAGGACGAAGTAGCCGACCTGGCAGCAGGCGGCGCCCAGCGCGAGCAGCAGACCGAGGGCGTCGAAGCTCAGCCCGGACCAGACCTCGACCACACAGGCGAGCCCGCCGGCCGCGAGGACCACCCCGAAGGCCGCGGCGCGCGTCACCGGCCTGCGCTGGACGAAGCGGACCCAGCCCAGGACGAGGGCGGGCGCGAGGTACTCGACCAGCAGGGCGACGCCGACGGGGATCCGGGACAGGGCGGCGAAGTAGCACGCCTGGACGCCCGCGACGGCGAGCAGTCCGAAGCCGATGAGCAGCGCGGGCCTGCGCCGTACGAGATCTCGGTGGCGCCAGGCGACGGGCAGCATCACCAGGGCGGCTCCGGCCACCCGCAGCCAGACCACCGCCAGCGGGTCGAGCCCCGCCTCGATCAGCGGCTTGGCCGCGACACCCGATCCGCCGAACGCGAAGGCCGACACCAGGGCGAGTCCCAGGCCGACGCTCTTTCCCCGAGACGCACGCATCGGCACATCATGGCAGGTGCGGTCAGGAGCGTCACCACCGACGGGCCTGGCGGTTGCCGTCCTCCAGACGCTCCGCGAGGCGTTCCGCGTCCACCCCGGCGCGGCCCAGTACCTCCACGGCCCGGCACTCGCGGTCGCGGGCGAGCGCGGCCAGCAGATCGAGGCCGCTCGCCCGCCGGTTCCCGCGCTCCCCCGCTCTCTCCAGGGCCCCCTCCATCGCCGCCACAGCGGCGGGCGACCAGCCGGTCACTCCCGGCTCGGCCACCACGGGAACCGCCCCCGAGTCCTCCACCGATCCCTGCCAGCGCAGCCCGTAGCCGATGCTGCGCTGGACGAGATAACCCAGCACCTTGGCCACCTGGGGGCCGCTGTCGAAGGCGGCCCGCACCTCGGGGTCGGTCTCGATCACCGAGTGCAGCAGATGGGCCGTGTCGATCTGGCGGTCGCCATCACGCAGCGCGCGCCGGCGTGCGCCCGCCACGACCGTCGCCAGCTCCACGGTGAGCCTGGCTTCGATGTCGGTTCGGGACGGCGCGGGCTGGTCGTCCGGCTGGGTAGGGCTATGCACATCTCCCAGCTCATCAGGCATCCACGTCCGGAACATCCCCGCCGGGGAGCATTTAGCCGTCCGACAGAAGTTGGGCACGCGCGGCCGGACCCTCCTCCTTACGGATGAGACGGTGATTGCGCCCGAAACGGGCGCGCGCCCCGCCGCCCGGCCACCCGGCCCCGCCGCTCCACCCCCTCCGAGACCCGCATCAGCACTCGCCGGCATCCGGGACCAGCAGACCTGACGGTTCATCAGTATTGAATGTTCGGGGTCCAGGAGCTACGTTCCGCGACATCGCAACCCGACGAGAAGGGGTGGTCGCATGGCCGAAGTCAGCGCCGAGGCCCGTATCGAAGCACCGGCCGAGAAGGTCTGGTCCCAGCTGACCGACTTCAGCGCTTACGGCGAGTGGAACGCGACACACACCAGCTTCCCGAAGGGCGGCCCCGACCCGCTCGCCGTGGGGTCCACCTTCGAGGAGAACATGAAGCTCATGGGCTTCCCCGCCGAGGTGAACTGGACGGTGGACGAGCTGACACCGGCCGCCCTGCTGGTCACCCGCGGCAAGGGCCCGATGGGCGTCAACCTCGCGATGCGCTACTCGCTCACCCCCGACGGCGGCGCCACCGTGGTCCGTATCGACGGCGAGTTCACGGGAGCGGCCGTGTCCCTGATGGCCGGCAAGCTCAAGGACTCGGCGACCGCCGCACTCCAGGAGTCGCTGCGCAAACTGGCCGGCCTCGTGACCTGAGGCCCGGCAGGCACCCCGTACGACAGCGGCGCCCCCACCGATTGCCGGTGGGGGCGCCGCCCTGGCGTGCGACGGGACACGCTCAGTCCTCGTCGGCCAGAATCAGATAGAGCTTCTTCCGGGACTCGCCGATCACAGCCATCGCCTTCTTGCGCTGCTCCGGCGTACCGGTCCGCCACACCTGACCGAACGCCTCCATCAGGCCGAAACCGGCCTGCCGGATCTCGTTCATGGTCTCCCAGTCACCGCCGCGCCCAGCCTCCTCCCAAGGAGCGTCCGGCCCCTCGTCGGCGGCCGTACGTCCGGGCTCGGTGAGCGTGAACAGCTTCTTGCCGCCCTCGCTCTGGCTGGCGATCAGGCCCTCGTCCTCCAGCAGCTGGAGCGTCGGGTAGACGGAGCCGGGGCTGGGCCGCCAGGCCCCGCCGCTGCGCTCGCCGATCTCCTGGATCATCTCGTACCCGTGCATCGGGCGGTCCTTGAGCAGCGCCAGGATCGAGGCGCGCACGTCACCGCGCCGCGCCCTCCCCCGGGGCCCGCCCCTGCCGCCACCGCGCCCGCCGAACGGGCCGCCGAAGGGCGGACCGAAGGGACCGAAGGCGCCGCGGCGCTCCTCGAAGTCGCCCCCACCGTGCCGACCGGGGCCGCCGTGTCCATGTCCGTGCGTGTGTCCATGGGAACGCATCGCACTCACTTCCTTCCATCGTTGATCTGTCGCGATGCGTCAACGATATATCGGTACTGTTCGTTTGGCAATCCTCCGTACGCGGGCCCGCGCTCAGGACGGCTCACCAGGCGGCGCGCCCGCGTCCGACTGGTCCTCGACCGTCCCGGCAGCCGCTACTACCGGGACGGATCAACAGAGCACCTCGCCGAGACGACACCCCGCCCCGCTGGACGAGGCCCGCGCCGCCGGGATCCTGCGGTAGCCACGAGGAGCCGGGCGCCCCGCGTCCTTCACGCCGAAGAGCCGGCGACCGAGGATCACCGCACCCGAGCGGGCGGTCGCCTCGCGCAGGACCCGGCGGTCCTCGGCGTCGCCTGAGAACGCCCAGGTGTGCAGGGCATCGCCGCCCTTGCCGAGCCCGTTCTCCGGTCCGGCGCCGGGGCCGAGGCCGGGGACGGGGACGGGGCCGGGGACGAAGCCGTCGATGGATACCGACATATCAGCGATGATTCGAGTCATACCGGGCAGGACCCGTCCGGCGGTCAGAACTCATCGTTCTCCCGGACGCCCCCTCCTGCCGCGGGCGGGGGCCACGTCCCGGCAAGTGGCCTTGGTCTGCGGCGTCGTCCCCTGCCTAGGGTCGGTCCATGCGCATTCGAACCGTCGACGCCTTCACCGACCGCCCCTTCGCCGGCAATCCGGCCGGGGTGGTGCTCCTCGACTCCTTCCCGGACGACACCTGGCTGCAGAGCGTCGCAGCTGAGGTGAACCTCTCCGAGACCGCCTTCGCCCACCCACTGCCCGCCGGCGGCGCTGCCGACTGGGCGCTGCGCTGGTTCACCCCGGCCACCGAGGTCGACATGTGCGGCCATGCCACCCTGGCGACCGCTCACGTCCTGCACAGCACGGGTGCGACGACGGGCACCGTCCGCTTCACCGCACGCTGCGGACCGCTCACCGCGACGCCCCGCGAGGACGGCACGATCACCCTCGACTTCCCCACGTCCCCGCTCACCGAGGCAGCCGTACCGGCCGGCCTCAGCGAGGCGCTGGGCGCCCGGATCAACGGCGTACGGGACACCGGGCCGCACATCGGGGACCTGCTCGTCGAGGTCGCCGACGAGCAGACGGTCCGCTCCCTGTCCCCCGACATCGCAGCGCTGAGGGCTCACTCCCGCCGGGGCATCATCGCGACCGCCGAGGCGGACGCCCCGTCGCTCGGCTACGACTACGTGTCGCGGTGCTTCTTCCCCGGCGTCGGCGTCGACGAGGACCCGGTGACCGGCAGCGCCCACACCGCCCTGGCCCCGTTCTGGTCCGCCAGGCTGGGCCGCGACGACCTGACGGGCCTCCAGGCGTCGGCACGCTCGGGGCTCGTACGGACATCGCTGCGCGGGGACCGGACACTGCTCACGGGAAGCGCGGTCACCGTCATCGACGGCGAACTGCACGCCTGAGGACCTGGCAACCGCTGCTCCGCCCGCCCCGCCTCACCCCGTGGGCAGCCACCCCACCTTGCCGGCGAGCAGCGCGTACCCGACGAACGCTCCGATGTCGAGCAGCGAGTGCGCGACGACCAGGGGCCCGACCCGCCCCCACCGCCGGTAGAGCAGTACGAACACCACGCCCATCGCCACATTTCCGAGGAACCCGCCGACCCCCTGGTAGAGGTGGTACGAGCCGCGCAGCACCGCGCTCGCTGCCAGGGCGGCCATCGGGGTCCACCCGAACTGCCCCAGTCTGCGCAGCAGATAGCCGACGACGATGACCTCCTCCAGTACGGCGTTCTGCACCGCCGAGAGGATCAGTACCGGAATCTTCCACCACACGTCGGGCAGTGACTCCGGCACCACGGTCAGATTGAACCCGGTGGCCCGCGCGCCCAGATAGAAGGCCAGGCCCACACTGCCGATCCCGGCCGCGATCAGTACTCCGCGGCCGAGGTCGCCCCGCGGCCGCGTCCGGTCGAAACCGATCGCCCGCAGGCCGGCCCCCTCCCGCAGCAGGAGATGCACCACCAGCGCGACCGGCACCAGGGCCGTCGCGATACCGAAGAGCTGCCAGGCCAGATCCAGCCAGGGGCGGCCGGGTGCGTACGAGCCGTTGAGGTTGGCGGCCTGGTGTTTGAGCCCTCCTGGTTTCGTCAGTGCACCGATAAAGCTGATCAGCGCCGAAACACCGCTCGCACCGAGTGAGAGTGCGAGTACCAGCACCGTCTCGGACCGCAGAAAACGCTGCGATCCCCCCTCTGCGGGAAGAAATTCAGCCACGCGCTCGCCCTCCGCCTGCACACCTGCCTCCAGTTGGCCAATCGCGCCTCATCCCCACCACCGTGCCACTAGGGTCTCGAATAAAAGTACGAAGATCGCGCGCGACAGGCCGGGGGACGGGCGTCAATTCGATGGCGCGCTCCCCCTTCGTCTTGTTCGTCCTTCAGGGGAGGAGCACCACCGCATGGGACGTCACAGCTTGCCCGATGACCTCACGGCACCGGCGACCCGGCCCCGTTCCGGGTCGCGTCGACGCCGTACCGTCGCCGTCGCCACCGTGATCGTCCTCGGTCTGGCCGTGGGTACGGGCGTCGCCGCGCAGCGCGGCGTGTTCGGGTCAGGCCCCTGCCCGGAGTCCGTGGTGAACCTTCGCATGGTGGCCTCCCCCGATATCGTCCCGGCCGTACGGGCCGCCGCCGGCCGGGCCCGCAAGGACCATCTGGAGTCCGACGGCCAGTGCGTACGAGTCGCGGTCACGGCCCGTGACTCGTACAAGGTCGCGCACGATCTGGGCCACAGCAGCGCCAAGCCCGGCTATCAGATCTGGCTGCCCGACTCCGAGGCGTGGGTGGACCGGGCCCAGGGCACCGGGGAGAACGTTCCGCTCACCCCCGCGTCCAGCATCGCCGAGTCCCCGGTCACCCTGGCCATGGTGCCCTCGGCCGCCGAAGCGCTGGGCTGGCCGGACAAGACCTACACCTGGGCCGGGCTCACCGCGGCGGCCACCGGCTCGGGCCAGGTCCATATCGGCGCCGCGGACCCGGCCCGCAGCGCCACCGGACTGCTCGCGCTCAGCAGCATCGCCCATTCCCCGGGCGGCGCGCCGGGCGGCGACACCCAGGTAGCCGCCGTCGCCAAAGTCCTGTCCCAGCGCATCTCGGACGCGGATTCCAAGGTGCTCGGCACCCTCGCACAGGACGGGCCGGGCAAGGTGAAGGACGACCCCCACCGCAACCAGGCCCTGGTCCTGTCCGAGCAGGCGGCCTTCGCCCACAACACGGCGCGGGGCGACGCCCAGCAGCTGCGGCTCTTCTACCCCAAGGACGGCACGCCCCAGCTCGACTACCCGTACACACTGGTCGACGAGTCGGAGCTGACCACCGATCAGAGCCGGGCCGCGATGCGGTTCATGGCCTACCTCGGTGAGGGCCCCAGCCGCACCGAACTGGACCGGCGGGGCTTCAGGACACCGGACCAGCCCGCCACGGCGAGCCGGGTGGAGGCGGCGGGCGGCCGCAGCCCGCAGCCGTACACCGACGCCTCACCGGAACCGCCGTCGGAGGACGTACTCGACGAGACGCTCGGCATGTGGACCATCACCGTCCAGAGTGCCCGGCTGACCACCGTCGTCGACGCCTCGGGGTCGATGGCCACCGCGGTGCCTGGCAAGGGCGGGCGGACCAGGATGGACATCACCAAGGCGTCCCTGCGCGAGGCCCTCGCCCAGTTCACGCCGCAGGACGAGATCGGCCTCTGGGACTTCGCGACACACCTCGACGGAACGCGCGACTACCGCGAGCGGGTGCCGACGGTGCGCCTCGGCGCCCCTGTCAAGGGCGGCGGGACCCAGCGCGACCGGCTCAACACGGCCTTCGCGGCGCTGCGGCCCGTGCCCGGCGGCGCCACCGGTCTGTACGACACCACCCTGGCGGCGTTCCAGGACGCCCGTAAGACATACGTCCCCGGGAAGTTCAACGCCGTGGTGGTGCTCACCGACGGGGTCAACGAGGACGACCACAGCATCTCCCGCAGCGCCCTGACCGCGAAGCTGCGGGAGCTCAACGACCCCGCGCGTCCCGTCCCGCTGATCATGATCGCGGTGGGCCCCGACACCGACAGGACCGAGGTCGAGCAGGTCGCCAAGGCGACAGGGGGTGCGGGATACCAGGTGAGCGACCCCTCTCAGATCAACTCGGTCCTGCTCAAGGCGGTCATGGAGGTCGGCGGCCGCTGATGCGGGGCGCCGGCCGGCACTGTCCCGGCACGGATGCCATGCGCCGTACGCGCCCCCCAGCCCGTCACAGCCCGCGGGCGGTCACCGCCGGGACGCCCTCCGGCCAGGAGTGCACCGGCTGACCGCCCGCCATCAGCTCGGCGTACCGCCGGGTGGTGAGCGCCAGCGCCTCGCGCCGCCCGAACCCGGTCCCCAGCGCCCGGTGAAAGGTCTCCACCTGCCAGGACGCACCGTTCGTGCGGCGCCTGCACCGCTCCTCGATGACACCGAGGTAGTGGTCACGGTCCGCCGCATCGACCCCCCAGGCGTCGAGCCCCGCCGCGGCCAGCGGCAGCAGTTCGTCCCTGACGAGCCGCACCGCGGGCACCGTCGCCGTACCGCCGGAGCGCCCGGGCCTGGGCCACTCGATCCCGGCGTCGATTCCGTACCGGCAGGCCGCGTCGAAGTTCCGTGCGGCGGCCTCGAAGGGCAGCCGCCTCCACACCGGCCTGGCGTCGTCGGCGAGCGCCCGCACGAGCCCGTAGTAGAAAGCGGCGTTGGCCAGCACATCCGTCACGGTGGGCCCGGCGGGCAGCACCCTGTTCTCGACCCGCAGATGCGGTACGCCGTCGGCCACGTCGTACACCGGGCGGTTCCAGCGGTAGACGGTCCCGTTGTGCAGGACGAGCTCCTGGAGGCCCGGCGTCCCGCCGTCGTCGAGCACCCGCAGCGGGTCCTCGTCGTCGCACAGCGGCAGCAGTGGCGGAAAGTACCGGAGGTTCTCCTCGAAGAGGTCGTACGCCGAGCTGATCCAGCGCTCGCCGAACCAGGTGCGCGGCCGCACCCCCTGGGCCCGGAGTTCCGGCGGCCGTACGTCGGTCGCCTGGAGGAAGAGCGGCGGCCTGGACTCCCGCCACAGCTCCTTGCCGAAGAGGAACGGCGAGTTGGCGCCCAGCGCGACCTGCACAGCGGCGACGGCTTGCGCGGCGTTCCACACATCGGCGAAGCGCGCCGGCGTGACCTGAAGGTGCAACTGCACCGATGTACAGGCCGCTTCGGGCGCGATCGATGAAGAGGTGCAGGTCAGCTGCTCCACACCGGAGATGTCGAGGTCGAAGTCCTCACCGCGGGCCGCACGCATCTGGTCGTTGAGAAGGGTGTAGCGGTGCGCCGACGAGAGATTCGCGCTGACGAGATCCTGCGGGCCGAGCGTCGGCAGGATTCCGATCATCACGATTCCCGCGTCGACTTCGGCTGCTTTTCTGTGCGCGTACGCGAGACCCGTACGCAGTTCCTCGGCCAGCTGGTCGAAGACACGGCCGCCCAGCCGGTGCGGAATCACGTTCACTTCGAGATTGAACATCCCGAGTTCCATCTGGAAATCCTGGCTTGCGATGCGGTCGAGAACCTCCGCATTCATCATCCGGGGCATGCCGTCGGCACCGGCGAGATTGAGTTCGATCTCCATCCCCATGAGATTTCTGGGGCGGTCGAACCTCTTCTCCTCCAGGAGTCGCTCCAGTACCTCCAGACACTGCTGCAGCTTTCTGCGGTACCGCTGCCGGCCCGACGGATCCACGCCGTCCGCCTCGAACTTCTCCCCCATGACGCACCCCTCCACGCGTGTGCGGCCGCGGTGGCCGCTCGGGTCACGGTCGATAATGCCCACGCCCGGTGATCCGTAACTCCCCGCCCGGCGTACGGAGCGAGTAGGGTGACCGGAAGAAGGCATGTGGCACATTCGCCGGGCATGACGCCTGGAGCAGTTTCCGCATCGCGTGGAGCCTGCGAGGTCCTGTGAAGCCTTGTGAAGACGGTGAAAACGACCGACGATTTTCGGCCGACCACTCACACGGCAGACCGCGAGGCCACAGGAGTGCACATCCGTTAAATCAGGATAATCTCCGCAGGAGAAAGACCGAATACCGACTTGTTCGCAATATTCACGTGCGCTAGTTGAAACACCGTGTGAACACGCGTCGTATAAACTCCGCAAACGAGGCAGAAAGTTGGCGCCCGGCTCCCGGAGAGTGCGGTACCCCTCCACGCCCCACGGCCCCCTCTGCCCCTGCCTGCTGACAGTGCCGTCCGCACCGCCCACGCATCAACGTGTCTCCGAAGTGAGAGGCGACCACATCATGCCGCTGTATGTCCCTCCGGCCCCCGCGCCGGCCCTGCGCAGCGTCCTCGCGGCACTCGGCTCCCCCACTGCCGTACGCGAGGCCCGAACCCCGGCTCTCCGCTCAGCCACGGGGCCCCTCACCCCCGAACTCCCCCTTCCCGTCTATGTGCTGGACCGGATCATGCCGAGCGGCGGGACCCCACGTACCCGGCTGACCGGCTGGCGTTTCCTGATCCACAGCGGCGATCGCGCCGTGGCAGCGGCCGACACCAAGCTGACCGCCGACGGCTGGACCTTCTCGCACTTCTTCGAGGGCCCGTACGCCACCGCCACCGGGACCGCGCTGCGCCAGGCCGAAGCCATGGAGACCCCGTTCCAGCCGAGGCTGCTGTCCGTGCCCGAGCTGTACATGCTGACCCTGTGGCTGCACGGCGACACCGGCGCCGACGCCTCGGCCTCCGGCACGATGCCGGCCCCCACCGACCTGCTGGTGCCCCTGGCGCCCGCGCCGCCCGGCATCGCCGCCAGCCGTCCGCACCGGGTGTCGGAGCTGCTGCCGGTCATGACGATGCGGCTGTCGCCCCCGCTGCTGGTCACTCCCGCCTGACGGCCGAGTTCACCACCCGCGCGCCCCGTGACCACCCTCAGGTCGCGGGGCGCTCCCTCTCCCTACCCATCCGGACTAGCCCGGTCGGGCCACCTCCGAACCACCCGAAGAGGCAGTCAAGTTGAGCTGAACCGTCCGCACGGGTGATGCGTCCTTATGCTGTAGCAAGTGCTGCCGTGAAATCCCTGCGGATTGACGCCCGTGGGGCAACACTGGGATCACCGACTGATGACGGGGGGCGGCCATGAAATCCGCATCGAGCCGCAGGACACTCACTACAACGCAGCGAAAGAACGCATCCATGTGCCAGCACCAGCCAACCTGCCCGTCAGCCGCCTCCGCCGACCGGGAGGCCGCGATCCTCGTGGCGCACCACCCGGAGCAGGGCTGGAGTCTGCTGTGCAATGGCGTTCTCATCTTCGAGGACACCGGTGAACTGCTGCCCGACGGGCAGATCATCGCGCCGCACCGCCCACTGGGTTCAGGACTGGCGACCGCCGCCTGATCCCCTGCCCGTTCCGTTACGGCCACAACAGCCGGAAGCGGACCGGGCGGAAACGACGAAGGGCCGGCCCGGGAGATGTCCCCGAACCGGCCCTCCCTCATGTCCGTCAGCTGTCGTACGCGTCCAGCGGCGGGCAGGAGCAGACGAGGTTGCGGTCGCCGAAGGCCCCGTCGATACGGCGCACCGGCGGCCAGTACTTGTCGGCGGGCGAGACACCGGCCGGGAAGACGGCCTCCTCGCGGGTGTACGCGTGGGTCCACTCGCCGCCCAGCGCCGCCGCGGTGTGCGGGGCGTTGCTCAGCGGGTTGTCGTCCGCCGCCCACTCGCCCGAAGCGACCTTCTCGATCTCGGCGCGGATCGCGATCATCGTGTCGCAGAACCGGTCGAGCTCAGCCAGGTCCTCGCTCTCGGTGGGCTCGATCATCAGCGTTCCGGCCACCGGGAACGACATCGTCGGCGCGTGGAAGCCGTAGTCGATGAGGCGCTTGGCGATGTCGTCGACGCTCACACCCGTCGACTTCGACAGCGGCCGCAGATCGACGATGCACTCGTGCGCGACGAGGCCCTTGGGGCCCGTGTACAGCACCGGGTAGTGCGGTTCGAGACGCTTGGCGATGTAGTTCGCGGCCAGCACGGCCACCTGTGTCGCCCGCTTGAGTCCCTCGCCACCCATGAGACGTACGTACGCCCAGGAGATCGGCAGGATACCGGCCGAGCCCCACGGCGCCGCCGAGACCGGACCGACACCCGTGGCGGGGCCCGCGGCCGGCTGGAGCGGGTGGTTGGGCAGATACGGCGCCAGGTGGGCCCGCACACCGACGGGGCCGACACCGGGGCCGCCGCCGCCGTGCGGGATGCAGAAGGTCTTGTGCAGGTTGAGGTGCGAGACGTCCGAGCCGAACTTGCCGGGCTTGGCGAGGCCGACCAGCGCGTTCAGGTTGGCGCCGTCGACGTACACCTGGCCGCCCGCGTCGTGCACCGCGGCGCAGATGTCCGTGATGTGCTCCTCGAAGACCCCGTGGGTCGACGGGTAGGTGACCATCAGTACGGACAGCTCGTCGCGGTACTGCTCGATCTTGGCGTTCAGGTCGTCGACATCGACATCGCCGTCCTCGCGGGTCTTCACGACGACGACCTTCATCCCGGCCATCACGGCGCTGGCGGCGTTGGTGCCGTGCGCGGACGACGGGATGAGGCACACGGTGCGCGCGGTGTCACCGTTGGCCCGGTGGTAGGCGCGCACGGCCAGCAGACCGGCCAGCTCACCCTGGGAGCCCGCGTTGGGCTGGAGCGAGACCTTGTCGTATCCCGTGACCTCGGCGAGCCGCTCCTCCAGCTCCTGGATGAGGGTCAGATAGCCCTGCGCCTGCTCGACCGGGGCGAAGGGGTGCATCGCACCGAACTCGGGCCAGGTGACCGGCTCCATCTCGGTGGTGGCGTTGAGCTTCATGGTGCAGGAGCCGAGCGGGATCATGCCCCGGTCCAGCGCGTAGTCGCGGTCGGCGAGCTTGCGCAGGTAGCGCAGCATCGCGGTCTCGGAACGGTGCTGGTGGAAGACCGGGTGGGTCAGGACGGTGTCCTGGCGCAGCAGCCCGTCGGGCAGCGCGTCGGCGGCCCGCGCGTCGAGCGCGTCGATGTCGCCTTCCGCGCCGAACGCGGCCCAGACAGCGGCCAGCTGGGCCCGTGTGGTGGTCTCGTCACAGGAGACGGAGATCAGGTCCGCGTCGACCTGGTGCAGATTGACCCCGCCCGCGCGGGCGGCGGCGGCGACCTCGGCGGCCCTGCCCCCGGTCCGCACGGTGAGGGTGTCGAAGTACTCGCCGTGCACGACGTCGACGCCCGCGGCCCGCAGCCCCTCGGCGAGGACCGCCGCGTACCGGTGGGTGCGCCGGGCGATCTCGCGCAGGCCGTCCGGGCCGTGGTAGACCGCGTACATCCCGGCCATCACGGCGAGGAGCACCTGCGCGGTGCAGATGTTGCTGGTGGCCTTCTCGCGGCGGATGTGCTGCTCACGGGTCTGGAGGGCCAGCCGGTACGCCTTGTTGCCGTCGGCGTCGACGGAGACACCGACGAGCCGTCCCGGTAGGCTGCGCGCGAACTTCTCCCGTACGGCCATGAACCCGGCGTGCGGACCGCCGAAGCCCATCGGGACCCCGAACCGCTGGGTCGTGCCGACGGCGATGTCGGCGCCCAGCTCACCGGGCGATGTGAGCAGCGTCAGCGCCAGCAGATCGGCGGCGACGGTGACGATCGCACCGAGCTCGTGGGCCTGCTCGATGACGGGGGCGATGTCCCGGACACGGCCGGAGGCGCCCGGGTACTGGAGCAGTACGCCGAAGACGCCGCGCTCGGCCACCTCGGCCGGGATGCCGTCGCCGAGGTCGGCGACGACGACCTCGACACCGGCCGGCTCGGCCCGCGTCCGGATCACGGCGACGGTCTGCGGAAGGGCGTCCGCGTCGACCAGGAAGACCCCGTTCTTGACCTTCCCGACACGGCGCGCGAGGGACATCGCCTCAGCCGCCGCGGTGCCCTCGTCCAGCAGCGAGGCGCCCGACGTGGGCAGGCCCGTCAGGTCGGCGACCACGGTCTGGAAGTTCAGCAGCGCCTCCAGGCGCCCCTGCGAGATCTCCGGCTGGTAGGGCGTGTATGCCGTGTACCAGGCGGGGTTCTCCATGACGTTGCGCAGGATGACCGGCGGGGTGAACGTGCCGTAGTAACCGAGCCCGATCATCGGGGCGAGGACCTGGTTGCGGTCGGCGAGCGCACGCAGTTCGGCGAGGACCTCGGCCTCGGTGCGCGCGTCCGGGAGATTCAGCGCATCGGTGCTCTTGATGACTTCCGGCACGGCGGCCGAAGTGAGCTCCGAGAGCGATCCGTACCCGACGTGGGCGAGCATCTTGGCCTGGGCTTCCGCGTCGGGCCCGATGTGGCGCTGTTCGAAGGGGATGCCACGCTCCAGCTGGGAGAGCGGAATGCGATCGGCGGTCATGGCGGGGGCCTCCTGGTCATAACGACCTGCGAGGGGTACCACGGGGTACCCGGACGGCCTCCCCCTCTGTCATCTCAACCTGAGAGTTTCACCGGCCCGTCGTTCGACGTGCCGGCTTTCACCGTCGGTGAGGTAGGGATCCGGACGTGCCCGCCCGACACCCGCCCTGCTTTCCAGAGTGACCTCGTCCGCGCGGTACGTGTGCCTGAGAGATTCCGGGGAGGATTTGCTCCTTCGGCGCCCCGGACAACGTGTCCTGAGGGCTCTCCCGCGCGGGGTCAGCAGCCACTGGCCAGCGTACCAGCGCGCTACTTCGCACGGTGTTCGAGTGGCCGATACCCCGGATCTGGACTTCTCTGAGGAGGAGACCTTCGCAGGGGGCGGGAGTCTTCGTGATCCGTCGCGATCAGTTGGAGGGACCGTGCAGACCGACATAGATCCGCGCAGCCTGATCGGCCGCAAGGCATTCGACCGCAATGGCCTCAAGATAGGCACGGTCGACGAGGTCTACCTCGACGACGCCACCGGGGTGCCCGAGTGGGCCGCGGTACGCACCGGGCTGTTCACCAGGGACGCCTTCGTCCCGCTGAAACCGAGCGAACTGGTCAGCGAAGCCCTGCGGGTGCCCTTCGACCGGAGCCTGATCAAGGAAGCACCGGGCTTCGGTGTCGGCCGCCATCTCTCGCCCGAGCAGGAACTCCAGCTCTACCACCACTACGGGCTCGGTATCTCGGCGCCCGCCCCGCCGCCCCCCGACCGGGACTTCGGCCGGCTCGCGGGCGAGGAGGAGCACACCTGACCCCCGGGCCCGTCCCCGGCCTGTGCGGTCGGCGCTGACTGCACCGACGGGTCTGCCCGCGCGGACGGCCCCGCCTGCTCGGCC
>NZ_JAAGLN010000155.1 GCF_010548145.1 Streptomyces sp. SID10853 | reverse complement strand
TGCCGCGCGCCACGGTCACACTGATCGACCACCGCGGCCGGCAGTCGGGGATCGTGGTCGCGGACGGCGCGGGCGCCTTCGCGCTCGCCGCGCGGTCGGCCGGTACGTACATCCTCGCCGCCACGGCGCCCGGCCTGCCGCCGCTCGCCACCCATGTCGCGTACACGAGCGTGGACGAACAGGTGACGGTGGACCTGCGGCTGGGGGCGGACGTACGGGAGAACGCGACCCGGTAGCCGCCAGGCAGACCGACCGGTCCGGGGGTCCCGCGCGGGCCCCCGGACCGCCGCACTAGCATGACCCGGCCCGGTCAGGCCGCTCCCCGGTTCCGGTCAGGCCGCTGCCCGCCTGGTCCGACCGGTCCCGCCCCGCCCGTAAAACAGACCGGTCTCTTACCGCCCCGCAAAACAGACCCCCGTCCCGTCCCGTAGCAGGAGGATCCCCATGGCCGCCGCCCCCACGCCAGCGACCCTGGCCGCGTTCGAGGCCGCCAAGGGGTTCATGCCCGCGGACGAAGGGCTCGCGCTGTACGAGGCGGCCGCGCAGGCCGCCGGTCTCGGCCTCCCGCTCCTGGAGGTCGGCACCTACTGCGGCCGCTCCACCCTCCTCATCGCCGACGCCGCGCGCGCGGCCGGGGTCGCCGCGATCACCGTCGACCACCACCGCGGCAGCGAGGAGCAGCAGCCCGGCTGGGAATACCACGACCCCTCCGTCGTGGACCCGGAGGTCGGCCTCATGGACACCCTCCCCACCTTCCGGCGCACCCTGCACAAGGCCGGTCTCGAAGACCACGTGATCGCGATGGTCGGCCGGTCCCCGCAGGTCGCCCGGGCCTGGGGCGGGCCGCTCGGCCTGGTGTTCATCGACGGCGGCCACACCGACGAGCACGCGAGCGGCGACTACGAGGGCTGGGCCCCGCACCTCGCGGACGGCGGGCTGCTGCTCGTCCACGACGTCTTCCCCGACCCGGCCGACGGCGGCCAGGCCCCGTACCGCGTCTACCTCAGGGCTCTCGCGTCGGGCGCCTTCACCGAGATCTCCGTGACCGGCTCGCTCCGCGTCCTGCGACGCACCGGCACAGGCATCTGAGCCCCACCGGCACCCGACGGCGGCCCCGCCCCAGGTGCCGTGCCGGTCTAAGCTCGCCCCGTGCTGTACGACGACGATGACGACCACCGCCCCGCCCTCTCCCGCCGCCTCCGGACGCCCGGGGTGATCACGGTCGCCGCCCTGGTGCCCGCCTGTCTGGCGGGCTGGCTGATCTGGCACGCCATGGGCGGTCCTGACGACAGCGTGTCGGCGAAGAACCCGGCCCCGGCGGCCACTCGGGGCAGCACCCCGGGCGCCGCTCCCACGCACACCCCGCCCGCGGCGACCGGCGACGACAAGCCCGGCCGCGGTGAAGCATCCGGTCGCGGACCGCTCGCGGGAAAAGTCGTCGTGATCGACCCCGGGCACAACCCGAACAATTACCGTCACCCGACCGAAATCAACCGCCGGGTGAATATCGGTAAGGGCACAACAGAGTGCGACACCACCGGCACTTCGACCAATAACGGTTATGCCGAGGCCCGGTTCACCCTCGATGTCTCGCACCGGCTGCGTTCACTGCTCGAAAAGCAGGGCGCGAAGGTCGAGCTCACCCAGAACGACGACCACAGTTTCGGCCCCTGTGTCACCGAACGGGCCGCCGCCGGCAATAAAGCGAAAGCGGACGCGGCCGTCTCGGTGCACGCCGACGGCTCGTCCGTCGGCCACCGCGGCTTCCATGTGATCCTTCCCGCCCTGGTCAAAGCGGGTGCGGCCGACACCTCCGACATCGTGGGCCCGTCGCGCGACCTCGGCACCAGGATCGCCGGAAAGTTTCTCCGGGACACCGGAACCGCGCCTTCCAACTACATCGGCGGCGGTACGGGGTTGGACACCAGGAGCGACCTCGGCGGGCTCAATCTCTCAACCGTGCCCAAAGTGTTCATCGAATGCGGCAATATGCGTGACCCCAAGGATGCCGCTCTGCTCACCAGCGCGGGCTGGCGCCAGAAGGCGGCACAGGGGATCGCGGACGGCATCAGCGGCTTTCTCCACGCGGAGTGACGAGACCCGACACACGACCCGCAGGGGCAGACGATAGATTCACCCCTACGATGGGGAGCCGCCCCCGAGCTCCACGCCGCCCCGACGAGCCGACCTACTAAGGATTCTTACGTGAACATCCGCTCCCTCACACGAGGCGACGGCGTGGTGATCGGAGCAGCGGTGGTGCTGTTCATCGCCTCGTTCCTCGATCTCACCTCTTACGGCAACCAGTGCAGCGGTTCGTACTGCACCAACCTGGACAACCCCAGCGCCTGGGACTCACTGGGCACGCTGATGGGCATCTACCTGGCCGGCGTCATCGGGGCCGCCCTGATCACCGTGGCCCGCGCCCTGCCGCAGCCGCGCAAGGTCGCCGGCCTCGACATGGCCCAGTTCGGTGTCGCGTTCACCGTCTTCGCCGCGTGGACGGCCTTCTGGACCCTGATCGACGCGTCGAACCGGGGGGCCGGCCTGATCCTCGGGTTCATCGCGGCGCTGGTGCTCGCGGGCGGAGCTGTCGCGGGGCCGCTCGTGCCCGCGCTCAAGGGCCCGCTGCTGAGCGCCCCGAAGCCTGCGGCCATGACACCGTCCCCGTACGGCGTGCAGGCAGCCGGTGCGCCGGGCCAGGGCTACGGGTACCCGGGCGCGCAGGCCCAGCACCCCTACGGCGCGCAGCCGCAGCCGGGTCAGGCGCAGCCCGCGGCGTTCGGAGGCCAGGCCGGGCACCCCGGTCAGCCGCAGGACACCCAGCAGCCCGCCCCCACCCAGCAGTCCCAGCCCGCGGCAGCGGCCCCCGCAGGGGAGTTCGCGCCGTTCTGGTTCGCGGTTCCGGTGGCCCGTCCGCTGTACGCGGAGGACGGCTCGCCGTCCCCCATCGCCGAACTGGCCCCGGGGACCTGGTACCTCGCGGTCGAGCAGCGCGGCCCCGGTCTGATCGCGCAGACACAGGACGGCCGGCGCGGTGTGCTCCAGGACACCACCGGTATCCAGCGCGGCTGAAACCCCGCGCTCGCGGCCTGCCGTCCGGGGCAGGCCGGGTCAGATCCTGACCCCTGACGTGCGACTCCTCACGGCCCCCGCCCCTTCCGGGCGGGGGCCGTTGCGCCTAAAGTCGCCTGGCGACCCGTCAGATACCGTGCGACCGGAAGGCTTCACGATGCGGCTAGGACTCGCCCTCGGCTACTGGGGCCGTGGCCCGGCACCCGGCCATCTCGAACTGGCCCAGGAGGCCGAGCGCCTCGGCTACGCGTCCGTGTGGACGTCCGAGGCGTGGGGCTCCGACGCCTTCACCCCGCTCACCTGGATCGCGGCGCACACCTCCCGTATCCGGCTGGGTACGGCGATCGCGCAGATGGCGGCCCGTACCCCCACCGCCACCGCGATGCACGCCCTCACCCTGGACCACCTCTCCGGCGGCCGGATGATGCTGGGCCTGGGGCTTTCGGGCCCCCAGGTGGTGGAGGGCTGGTACGGAAGGCCCTTCCCCAGCAGCCCGCTCACCGCGACCCGGGAGTACGTCGACGTCATCCGCCAGGTCCTGAGGAGGGAGGCGCCGGTCGAGCTGGACGGCCGCTTCCACCAGCATCCGTACCGGGGCGCGGACGCCACCGGGATCGGCAAACCGCTCAAGCCGATCACCCATCCGCTGCGGGCCCAACTGCCCGTCCTGCTGGGGGCGGAGGGGCCGAAGAACATCGCCCAGACCACCCGGATCGCGGACGGCTGGCTCCCCCTGTACTGGTCACCGACCCGCTCCGACGTCTACGACGCGTCCCTCACCGGGCTCCCCGAGGACTTCATGATCGCGCCGCTGGCCCGTGCGCAGGTCTGCGACGACGTGGCGGATGGCCTGCTCCCGGTGAAGGCCATGCTGGGCTTCTACATCGGAGGCATGGGGCACGCGGCCCGCAACTTCCACGCGGACCTGATGGCGCGGATGGGCTTCGAGGCCGAGGCGCACCGGATCCAGGAGCTGTTCCTCGCGGGCCGCAAGGAGGAGGCTGTGCTGGCCGTCCCGGACGCGTTCGCCGACGAGATCTCGCTGGTGGGACCGCGCCAACGGATCAAGGAGCGGCTGGAGTTGTGGCGCAAGGGCCCGGTGACCGACCTGCTGGTGGCAGCCCCGGACACCACCACACTGCGGGTGCTGGCCGAGCTGAACACCTGAACACCTGAGCCCCACCGCCGTCCCACCCTGCCCCACCGCGCCCTGCTGTCCCGACCGCCCGGGGCGGGACAGCAGGAGGTGCACACGGCCTAGAACGAGGCCCGCTCCAGCCAGAAGTCCAGCAGTTCCCGGTCCCCCAGCACCTCCACCCGGTCGCTCGTCGCGGGCAGCCGCCGGTAGAAGACCTGGAGCACGTCCACCAGCGGCCCCCGGAGCGCCACCGTCGCCTTCTCGTGCCCCCGGCGCCAGCTGAACCCGTCGTCGCCGAACTCGATCAGCCACTCCGCGTCGGCCGCGTCCGTGGCGTGCAGATGGATCGACCGGCCCGCCCCTCGCAGATCGGCCACGTCCTTGTCGCCGGACGCCTGGGCGAAGGCCAGGATCTCCAGCCACTCGTCGATGGTGTCGGCGGCGACCTCCGGCTCCACCTCGAACGGCACACCCGCCGTCAGCGCCGCGTCCGCCCGGTGCACCGCCGTCTCATGGACCATCCGGCGCGCCCAGAAGCCGGCACGCCGGTCGGCCGCCCATGTCCAGACCGCGGCATCAGGACCGGCCTCCCGCAGGGTCGCCGCGAGACGCGCGGCGCCCGCTTCCAGCCAGGTGTCCAGGGCCGCGGGAGCGTCGTCGGGCGCACCCTCGCTGTCCGGCACCTGGTCGGGCGGAACGGCCTCGGTTGCCTTCGTCCGTACGATCGCCTCGGCCCAGCGCTGCGCGCGGCCCACATGGCGGGCCAGTTCGCCCAGGCTCCAGTCGGGGCAGGTCGGCACCGTCGCCGTCAGGTCGGTTCCGGTCAGCGCCGACCTCAACAGGCCGGTCTGCCGCAGCAGTTCGTCGCAGTAACGGTCATGTCCCAGTAGCGTCATGGCCCCACCCTAGGATCCCGGCCCGACCGGCCCGGTGGATTCAGGTCAGCCTCCGGACAGCTGGCCGCTGGACGGCACCTTGTTCTTGACCTCGGCGCCCGCGCTCTTCCCCGCGCCCTTCACCGAGTTGATCACGGAGTCGAAGCTTCCCGCCGCGCCGCCGTCCCCCTTGCGCAGCTTGCCGGGCAGGCTCTTCAGCGACGCGACACCGGCGGTGAGCGGCGCCACCGCCTTGGCCAGCAGCGGGTCGCCCTTGGCGTTCTTGAGCGCGGCCTTCAGCCTGTTGTACGCGAAGGTGCCGGCCAGCCCCGCCTTGATCAGCGTGAAGGTCCGGTGGTCCGCGCCCTTCTTGAACTTGCCCTTCTTGTACGGCTTCACGATCCACTGGTAGGTCGCACCGGCCGCGAGCCCGGCGTTGGCCACGAAGCGGGTCTTGGCCAGCTTCTGCTTCTCGGCGGTGCTGCTCGGTGCGGCGGAGGCGGCGGGGGCGGCCGAGGTGGTGTGCCTGGCGGTGTCACTGCCGCAGGCGGTGCCGCCGGCCAGCAGTGCACCGGACAGGACCAGGGCGACGACGGAACGGCGGAGCGGGGCCGATGTGACCACGGCGGACCTCCGGGGGCCGGGAGTGGGTGGGGGCGCACGGGGACGCGGACTGTGTACGCCGTACAGCCGCAGCTTCACCCGGACGCCCGGGCACCGCGACCCGGGGCGGTCCGTATGGGTTCCGCACCCGGCTTCCACGTACGGACCTCGCGTAGGGACCTCGCGTACGAAGTTCAGGTACGGACCTCGCGTACGGACTTCAGGTACGAAGTTCACGTACGGATTCCACGCGGCGGTGCGCCCGGCCCCGGGCGCACCCTCAGCGGCAGCAGTCGGGTTCGAGCCCGGACGGCAGACGCTCCGCGCCGAAGACCGCGGTCGTCGCCTCCTCCCCGCCGAGCGCGGCCACCGCGAGCAGCAGTGACCCCGCGGTCCAGCTGGTGCGCTCCAGCGGCCACAGCGCCCGGTCGTCGAACACATAGCCCGTCCAGTACATGCCGTCGTCCGCCCGCAGGTGCCCGATCGACTGGAGGATCTCCAGGGCCCGGTCCGACTCCCCCATCACCCAGAGCGTCAGGGCGAGTTCACAGCTCTCGCCGCCGGTCACCCAGTTGTTGGGGAGCACACAGCGCACTCCGAGATCCGGTACGACGAAGCGGTCCCACTCCGCGTCGATCCGCTCCTTCGCCGCTGCTCCGCCGAGCGCGCCGCCGAGCACCGGGTAGTACCAGTCCATCGAGTAGCGGCTCTTGTCCAGGAAGCGTTCGGGGTGGCTGCGGATCGCGTGCCCCAGCGCCCCGGTCGCCAACTCCCAGTCGGGCTGCGGCTCCTCGCGCTCGTCGGCGAGCGCGAGCGCACAGCGCAGCGCCTGGTAGACGGATGAGGAACCGGTCAGCAGCGCGTCCTCGACGACCGCCCCGCCGTCCTCCGCCGGCTCCCTTTTCCAGCCGATCTCGCCGCCCGGCTGCTGGAGCTGGAGCACGAACTCGACCGCCGCGTACACGACGGGCCACATCCGGTCGGCGAACGTGTCGTCGCCGGTGGCCAGATAGTGGTGCCAGACGCCGACGGCGACATAGGCGCAGAAGTTGGTCTCCCGGCCCCGGTCGGTGATCCGCTCCGGGTCGCCGTCCTGGTAGGCGGCGTACCAGGAGCCGTCCGCGTTCTGGTGCCTGGCGAGCCAGTCGTACGCCCGCTCGGCGGCCTCGTGCTCGCCCGCGGCGTCCAGCGCCATGGCGGCCTCGGTGTGGTCCCACGGGTCGAGGTGGTGCCCGCGGAACCACGGGATCGCGCCGTCCTCGCGCTGGACGGCGAGGATCCCGGCGACCGTGCGGGCGGCCTGCTCGGCGGTGAGGACTCCGGGCAGGACCAGATGTTCCGTACGGCCCGGTGAGGTCACGCGCCCACCCGCGGCGTGTGCGGCTTGGTCGCGTACGCCACGAAGCTCTTGCCGACGACCGGGTTCAGCGCGCGCTCGGCGAGCCGGGTGGCCAGCGGCTTCTTCATGATGTCCCAGACCAGCAGCTGGTGGTAGGCGCGGACCGGGAGCGCCTTGTCGTTGTCGACACCGAACGCGCACTTGAGCCACCAGTACGGGGCGTGCAGCGCGTGCGCGTGGTGGCTGCCGTACGGCCGCAGCCCGGCCTCACGGATCTTGCCGAGGAGTTCGTCCGCCTTGTAGATGCGGATGTGGCCGCCCTCGACCTCGTGGTAGGCGTCGGAGAGCGCCCAGCAGACCTTCTCGGGTCCGTACCTGGGCACGGTGATCGCGATCCGGCCGCCGGGCTTCAGCACCCGGACCATCTCGGCGAGCACGCCCTTGTCGTCCGGGATGTGCTCCATGACCTCGGAGATGATCACGACGTCGAACGAGGCGTCGGGGAACGGCAGGTTGAGCGCGTCGCCCTCCATGGCGGTGGCGGTGGCACCGGCCGGTGCCTCGCCCTCCTCCTTCATGGCGGCGAACCACTTGGCGACCTCGCGGATCTCCTCGCCGTTCTGGTCGAGCGCCACGACCTGCGCGCCGCGCCGGTAGCACTCGAAGGCATGCCGGCCCGCGCCGCAGCCGAGGTCGAGCACACGGTCGCCCGGGGCGAGCGGGAAGCGGGAGAAGTCCACGGTCAGCACGGGGGGTCTGCCTTCTTCGCTAGGAGGATGGGAGGGGGTGGCCCGAGGGCCGCAGGGGCCATCGGGGGCCTAGGCCGACACGGACGGGGTGCCGGGGCGGCGGGCCGCGATGGCTTCGCGGTAGCGCTCGGCGGTGCCGATGGCGGCCTGCTTCCAGGTGAAGCGGGCCAGGACACGCTCCCGCCCGGCCGTGCCGAGGCGGGTGCGGAGTACGGGGTCGGCGAGCAGCCGGGACAGGGCGCAGGACAGCGCGCCCGCGTCGCCCGGCGGCACCGCGAGGCAGGTCTCGCCGTCGGCGCCGGTGACCTCGGGGATGGCCCCGCCGGTCGTCGCGACCAGCGGGGTGCCGGTGGCCATCGCCTCGGCAGCCGGCAGTGAGAAACCTTCGTAGAGCGAGGGCACACAGGCGATCTGCGCGCCGCGCACCAGGTCGACCAGCTCCTGGTCGCTGATGCCCTTGACGAACCGGACCGCGCCGTCGAGTCCGTACCGCTCGATGGCCTGCGCGACCGGTCCGTCCTCGGCCCGCCGGCCGACGACGACGAGGTGGGCGGCCGGGTGCTCGGTACGGAGCTTGGCGAGCGCCTCGACCAGGTGGACGAGGCCCTTGAGCGGTACGTCGGCGCTCGATGTCGTCACGATCCGCCCGGGCACCTCGGCCACGGCCGGGTCGGGCGACCAGAGTTCGGTGTCGGCGCCGATGTGCACGACGTGGATACGGTCCCGGCGCACCCCGAGGTCCTCGATGATCTCCTGTTGCGAGGAGCCGGAGACGGTCAGGACGGAGGGCAGCCTGCGGGCGACCCGCTTCTGCATCCGGGTGAAGCCGTACCAGCGGCGTACGGAGGCGCGGCGGCGCCAGCCGTCGGCGGCCGCCAGATCGAGCCGCCGGTCGACGGTGATGGGGTGGTGGACGGTGGTGACCAGCGGGGCGCCGAGGTCGCCGAGCAGCCCGTACCCGAGGGTCTGGTTGTCGTGGATGACGTCGAACTCGCCGCGCCTGGCGAGGAGATGGCGCCGGGCGCGCAGCGAGAAGGTCAGCGGCTCGGGGAAGCCGCCGGTCCACATCGTGCCCACCTCGACGGCGTCGATCCAGTCGCGGTACTCGTCGCGTCCCGGGGTACGGAAGGGGTCGGGGCTGCGGTACAGGTCGAGGCTGGGCAGCTCGGTGAGCGGTACGCCCTCGTCCAGCACGGGGAAGGGCTGGGCGCCGATCACCTCGACGCTGTGGCCGAGCCGGGCCAGCTCCCGTGAGAGGTGCCGGGCGTAGACGCCCTGGCCTCCGCAGAAAGGATTGCCCTTGTACGTGAGGAACGCGATGCGCAGTGGACCCTGGGCGCCGGCGGCGGATCCGCCGGCGAGGGGGCCCGCTTCTATGGCCTCAGCTGTCACACTCGGCCCCCTTCTCGCAGCAGTCCCGGCGGAGCGTAGTCGCTCACGCTAATCTAGAACAAGTTCTTGCAAGCCTGGGGCCCGAGGGGGCGCCCCCGGAAGAACTCGGCCAGACTTGATCGTTCAATGAGCTTCGAATCTACCGGCAGGTAGCTCCGTCGTAACAGCCGGATCGGGTGATTCGCGCCACGGCGGGATCGGATGGGACAGATGACTGTGGAAGCCAAGCCGGCGTCGCCGGCCCTGACGGAACGGCAGGAGGCGCGCCGCCGCCGGATTCTGCACGCGAGCGCCCAGCTGGCCAGCCGCGGCGGCTTCGACGCGGTGCAGATGCGTGAGGTCGCCGAGTCCTCGTCGGTGGCGCTCGGCACGCTCTACCGGTACTTCCCCTCGAAGGTCCATCTGCTGGTCGCGACCATGCAGGACCAGCTCCAGCATCTGCACACCGCCCTCCGCAAGCGCCCGCCCGCGGGCGACACCCCCGCCGAGCGCGTCGCCTCGACGCTGATGGGCGCCTTCCGCGCGCTCCAGCGCGAGCCGCATCTGGCGGACGCGATGGTGCGCGCGCTGACCTTCGCCGACCGGAGCGTCAGCCCGGAGGTGGACACCGTCTCCCGGCTGACGACGGCGATCATCCTGGACGCGATGGGCCTGGAGCGCCCGACCCCCGAACAGCTCTCGGCGGTCAGGGTCATCGAGCACACCTGGCACTCCGCGCTGATCACCTGGCTGTCCGGGCGGGCCTCGATCGCCCAGGTGAAGATCGACATCGAGACGGTCTGCCGGCTGATCGACCTGACCCGCCCGGACGGCGCCTGATCCCGCCCGGCCGGCCCGTCACCGTCCCGCGACCCGACCCGCCGGACAGCGCCTAGTCGTCGGGTGGGAAGACCGTCTCGCCGCTCTCCAGGAGAGTGATCACGATGGCCTCGACCGGGCAGCCCTCCGCCGCGGCCAGCACCTTCTCGTTGGCGTCGGTCTCCGGTGCCTTCGGGTGCGACTGGCGCGCCGAGTCGAGCGCGAAGCCGTCCGGCGCGTGGTTCACACACATCCCGGAGCCGATGCAGACGGACCGGTCGACCTCCACATGCCAGCGGTCCCCCATTACTCCGCCCCGCCCGCTGCCGGTTCGTACCCGGCGGGGAGGTGGATCATCTTGTGCTCGAAGTACTCGCCGTACCCCTCGGGCCCGAACTCCCTTCCCACGCCGGAGTTCTTGTAGCCGCCGAACGGCCCGAGCATGTCCAGGCTGAACGTGTTCACGCTGTACGTGCCCGTCCTGACCCGGCGCGCGATCTCGATGCCGTGCTCGACGTCGGCCGTCCAGACACTGCCGCTGAGGCCGTAGTCGGAGTCGTTGGCGATCTTCACGGCCTCCTCCTCGTCGCCGTAGGGCAGCAGGCAGATCACCGGGCCGAAGATCTCCTCGCGGGCGATCCGCATCGAGTTGTCGACGTCCCCGAAGAGCGTCGGTTCGACGTACCAGCCGCTCCCGGGGGACGCCGGGCGGCCGCCACCGGTGAGGATCTTGGCGCCCTCCTCCTGGCCGGTGCGGATGTAGTCGAGGGAGCGCTGCTGCTGGCGGCGCGCCACCAGCGGGCCCACCTCGGTCTCCGGGTCCATCGGGTCGCCGACCTTGAGCGCGCCCGCGGCGGCGGTGAACGCCTCGGCGATCTCGTCGTACCTGCTGCGCGGGACCAGGATCCGGGTCTGGGCGACACACGCCTGCCCGTTGATCATCCAGGCGAACGGCACGATGCCCGCGACCGCCGACGCCACATCCGCGTCGGGCAGGATGATCGCCGCGGACTTGCCGCCCAGCTCCAGGGTGACCCGGGTGAGATTGCGGGCGGCGACCTCCATCACGCGCTTGCCCGCCGCGACCGATCCGGTGAACGACACCTTGTCGACGCCGGGGTGCCCGACCAGGTACTCGCTGACCTCGCGGTCGGCCGGGAGGATCGACAGCACACCCTTCGGCAGTCCGGCCTCACTGACGATGTCGGCGAGCACATAGGCGTCCAGCGGGGTCTCCGGCGAGACCTTCAGGATCGCCGGGCAGCCCGCGAGCAGCGCGGGGGCGAGCTTGGCGGCGGCCGTGAACTGCGGGACGTTCCACGGGACGACCGCGGCCACCACCCCGACCGGCTCACGGCGTACGAGCAGCTTGCCGAGGGCGCCGTCGCGGTGCTCCTCGTACGGGAAGGCGCGCGCGGTCGTGATCGCCGCGTCCCACACCATCATCGCGGCGAGCGCCTGGACCATGGTGCTCGATGTGTACGGGGTGCCGTTCTGCGCGCTGATGACCCGGGCGATCTCCTCGTACCGGACGGCGAAGGCGTCCTTGATCCGGGTGATCACCTCGATCCGCTCGTCCAGGGACATCCGGGGCCAGGGGCCCTCGTCGAACGCCTGCCGCGCCACGGCGACAGCACGGTCCACATCGGCCTCGGAGGCGTGCGGCACGCGTCCGATGACCTGCTCGGTGTGGGGCGAGACGACTTCGATGACGTCGGTGCCGAGTGGTTCCGCCCACTCCCCGCCGATGAAGAGCTGCCGGTGTTCCACGAGCTCGGTCATGACTGACTGCCTCCCGGGGGAAACTTTCTGACGCTGTATCAGAAACTGATACCAGTTCTACTTCGCATCCGGAACCCCCGGAGGACGCCCGGACCGACCGGATCCCACCCGTCGGGACCCGCCACCCCATTGGAACCCGTTCTAGTTATAGTGAGCCGGGCGGGCAACCGCAGGGACCCCGGAGAGAGTTGAGGACGCCATGGCGCAGGTGACCGAGCACGGCGGAGGCGTCTGGTCCATCGAGGTCCCGATCCCCGACAACCCGCTGGGCCACACCCTGGTCCATGTCATCGAGACGGACAGCGGCCCCGTACTGATCGACACCGGCTGGGACGACCCCACGTCCTGGGACGCGCTGACCGCGGGGCTCGCGGAGCTCTCCCTCGGCATCACGGACATCCACGGCGTGCTCATCACCCACCACCACCCCGACCACCACGGTCTCTCCGGCCAGGTGCGCGAGGAGTCCGGGGCCTGGCTCGCGATGCACGCGGCCGACACCGAGGTCGTCAAGCGCACCCGCGGCGCCGAACCGGCCGTCTGGCTGGAGTACCTCACCCGCAAACTCGCCGCCGCCGGGGCACCCGACGAGCACATCGAACCGCTGCGCCGGGCCCGCGCCTCCGGCGGCATGCGGACGCTGCCGGGGCTGCGGGCCGCCGTTCCCGACCGCGAGATCGTCCCCGGTGACCTGCTGCCGCTGCCCGGCCGCAGGCTGCGCGCCATCTGGACACCCGGCCACACCCCGGGCCATGTCTGCCTCCACCTGGACGAGGAGCACCCGGCGAACCGGCCGGGCAACGGCCGGCTGTTCTCCGGTGACCATCTGCTGCCGGGCATCACCCCGCACATCGGGCTCTACGAGGACCCCGACGACGCCACCGTCACCGACGACCCCCTCGGCGACTACCTGGCCTCCCTGGAGCGGATCGGCCGGCTGGCGCCCGCCGAAGTGCTCCCCGCCCACCAGCACGCGTTCACCGACGCGGCCGGCCGGGTACGGGAGTTGCTCACCCACCACGAGGACCGCCTCCGGGATCTGCGGGCCCTGCTCGCCCAGCCCCTCACCACCTGGCAGATCGCCGAGCGGATGGAGTGGAACCGCCCCTGGGAGCAGATCCCGCACGGCTCGCGCAATATCGCGGTCTCGGAGGCCGAGGCCCATCTGCGCAGGCTGGTCAAACTGGGGCAGGCGGAAGCCCTCACCGGCAGTGACCCCGTCACCTATGTGGCGGTATAGCCGGGAAAGTCACCCCGGTCCTGTCCGGTACCGGCGGCAGACGGCCGGCGGTCCCCCGGGATACGTCCGCCCGGCCGCCCCGCACCTCTCCTCCGCCGGCGCCGAACTCAGGACCAGCGGAGGATAGTCCGCTGGTCGGAGTAGCGTTAGGGTCATGCATTCAGTACCGCACATCACGAGGGGGGCGGCCGCCGATGGCGCCGGACGAGGCTGTGATCGGCTGCACGGGGAAGCTGATCCTGGCCACGCGCGGATCTGCCGGCCCCGGTGAGGTCCTGGTCCAGGTCAGAGGTGGCTGGGAAGCCTTTCTCGCCTGGTCCCAGGAGCCTTTGTCGTACGGGGCGACAGTGCTCGTGATCGAATCCCGCGGTACTCGCCAGGTCGACGTCATCGAGTGGGCCGATCCCGTGGATCCGCTGGATGCGCTGACCCTCGACCCCGGCGACAGCGACTAAGGAGACCAAGGATGTTGGGTTATCGCGTTCCGGCGCCGGACGAGGCCATGCTCATCTCAGGAGGCAGGCGTGGTCTGGGCGGTGCGCCCTTCAGGGTCGTGACCGGTCACGGCAAGTTCGTCCTTCCGGTCTTCCGCAAGACCCGCTTCCTGACGCTGGCGATGTGCGAGGCGGAGGTCGCCGAGACCTGTGTGACCCGGCAGGGCATCGTGCTGACCGTGCGGGCCGTCATCGCGTTCAAGGTCGGCAACGACACCGAGAGCATCGTCAACGCCGGCCAGCGCTTCCTCTCCGACCAGGACCAGATGTCGGTGCTGACCGGCCGGATCTTCTCCGGCCATCTGCGGTCGATCATCGGCTCGATGACCGTCGAGGAGATCGTCACCGAGCGGCAGAAGCTCGCCACCGAGGTGCTGGAGACCTCCAAGACGGAGATGGCCAAGATCGGTCTGATCGTGGACTCGCTCCAGATCCAGTCGATCGACGACGGCGAGACGGGCTACATCGCCGCGATGTCCGCCCCGCACACGGCGGCCATCCAGCGGCAGGCCCAGATCGCCCAGGCGCAGGCCACCCAGCAGTCCGTGGAGGCGCAGCAGGAGGCCAACCGTAACCAGGCCGAGTACCAGCGGCAGACCGCCGTCGTACAGGCGCAGTACTCGGCGGAGGTGGACCGGGCGCAGGCCGAGGCCGCCCAGGCCGGTCCGCTCGCCCAGGCGCACGCGCAGCAGGAGGTGCTCGCGGCCCAGACCGAACTGGCCGAGCGCGCCGCCCAGTTGCGCCAGCAGCAGCTGGTCGCCGAGATCGTGAAGCCCGCCGAGGCGGACGCCGAGCGCATCAGGGTGCTGGCCGTGGCCGAGGCCGAGCGGATGAAGATCCAGGCCGCGGCCGCCGCCTCGTACGACCGGGTGGCGCTCGACCGCATGCTGATCGACCAGCTCCCGCAGATCGTCAAGGAGGCCGCTTCCGGTCTCGCGGGCGCCAACGTCAACGTGCTCAACGGCGCGGACGGACTGGGCGAGATCGCGGCCGGGCTGGTGGGCCAGGGCCTGACGATCCTCGACTCGGTACGGAAGAACCTGGGCGCGCAGGACGACGACGCCCACCAGGGCGGCCGGGGCGCGGAGATCCAGCGCTACCTCGGCGGGAAGTCGGGCAACGACAACGGCGACAACGGGCCGGTCGACATCAAGTAGGACGGTGCAGGACTCAGGACTGTGCACGACTCAGGACTGTGCAGGACTGACGAAAGCCGTCTCGGCCCCCGGGCCGTTACGGAGCGGCGACGGACGGCGGCGCACCGGATCCAGCGGTGCGCCGCCGTCCGTCGCCGTCCCGGCGGAGGCACCCGTGCCCCGCCCCCGGGGCCGGCCCCGGCCCGCCGGTACAGTAGGAAGGTCGTCATCACACCCGCACAGGGGGAAGCCGGTGCAATTCCGGCGCTGACCCCTTCCCCAAGCTCTCGGCTCCGCTCGACCAGGGGATGCCCCATCCGTGAACCGTCGATCTGCGACGGTGAGCCGGACCGCCCTGTACGGAAGTGACCGGCTCGTGCCACCGGAGCCTCCGGTGGCCGGCACCGTCGAGGTATACGGAGCCGGAGCCCCGGTGCCTGAGTGGGCCCGTGTCCCGGTTTCCCCGCAGGAGAGGCCCCGCCCGCCATGACCCTTCGCCGCAGCGCCATCGCGCTGGCCGCATCCGCCGTAGTCTGCGCGGCCGCTGCACCGACGGCCTTCGCCGGCTCCCCGTCGCCGTCGGCCCCGGCGTCCCCGGTGCTCCCTTCCGGTCTGTACGGCAAGACGGACCCCAAGTACGACGGCGTCTGGCGGCAGTCCCTCGCGCTGATCGCGCAGGACGCCACCGGGGTGCGCCCCGCGGCGAAGGCCGTCGACTGGCTGACCGGCCAGCAGTGCGCCGACGGCGCCTTCACCTCCTTCCGCGCCGACGTGACGAAGCCGTGCGGCGGGAAGGACCTCCTGGACACCAACGCCACCGCGGCAGCCGTCCAGGCGCTGGACGCGCTCGGCGGGCACGACGCCGCCGTGCAGAAGGGCGCCGCCTGGCTGAAGTCCGTCGCGGGCAAGGACGGCGGCTGGAGCTACAACCCCGGCGGCACCAGCGACGCGAACTCCACATCGGTGGTGATCGGCGCGCTCGCCGCGGCCGGTGAGCCGACGGCGAAGGCCAAGAAGGTGCTGGTCTCGCTCGCGATCCCGTGCGACGCCAAGGAGGGCGGCGGCTTCGCCTACCAGCCGGACAAGAAGACGGGGAAGCTGTACGCGAACGCCGACGCGACGGGCGCGGCCGTACTGGGCACGCTGGGCGCCGGTCTGGCCCCGCGCCCCGGCGGCAAGGACGTCAGCGGTACGGGCTGTCTGAACGCCTCGACGCCCGCCCAGACCGCGCACAACGGAGCCACCTACCTGGCAGGCGCGACCGCCGGGAAGGCGTATCTCAAGTCGGCGATGCCGGGCGCCGAGGACCAGCCCGACTACGGCAACACCGCCGACGCGGTGACCGCGCTCGGCGCCGACGGTCTCGTCGCCCAGGCCAGGCAGCCGCTCGCCTGGCTCGAACAGCACGCTGCCGGATGGGCGCGGCAGAGCGGTCCCGCCGCGTACGCCCAGCTGATCTTCGCGGCCCGTGCGAACGGGATCGACCCGCACGACTTCGGCGGCGCCGACCTGGTCAAGCAGCTCAACGCGACCGGCCCGGCCCCCGCTTCGCCGGCGCGGGCCGCCGACTCGAAGAAGGACAGCGACAGCTCGGGCGTCAGCGTCTGGTGGATCGTCGGTGTCGGCCTGGTCGCCGGTATCGGTATCGGCTTCCTGCTCAGCATGCGCGGCAGGAAGCGGCAGGTCTGATGCGCCGCCCGGCACACCGTGCGCGTCGCGTGCGGACAGGTTCCGTCCGGCTGACCGCGTCGGCTGTCGCGGTGGGCGCGGCGCTCGCCGCGCTCACGGCCTTCGGGGCGGCTCCCGCGCAGGCCGCGGGGTACCGGTACTGGTCGTTCTGGGACCGCTCGGGCAGCGGCTGGCAGTACGCGACCGAGGGCCCGTCGACCGCCAGGCCCGCCGACGGGGACGTCCAGGGTTTCCGGTTCGCGGTCAGCGCGGACTCCCAGGACGCGAGCAAGCCGCGCGTCCCCGCGCGGGGCGGCGCCCTCACCTTCGACGGCATCTGCGCGAAGACCCCGGCCGAGGGCGGCTCCAAGCGGGTCGCGCTGGTCATCGACTTCGGTACGGCGGCCGACGCGCCGGGCGGCGAGAAGCCGCCGGCCGAGCGCACCGTCTGCGCGCGGGTCGGCGGGGACGCGACCAGCGCCGAGGCGCTCGCCGCCGTCGCCAAGCCGCTGCGTTACAACAGCGACGCGCTGCTCTGCTCGATCGCCGGCTACCCCAGGACCGGCTGCGGCGAGCAGGTCTCGCAGACCCGGAAGGGCGGCGGCGAGAAGCCGGCCGACAGC
>NZ_JAAGLN010000154.1 GCF_010548145.1 Streptomyces sp. SID10853 | reverse complement strand
GGGTGCGCATGTCCGGCGGCGGGGGCGTCCGGGCACCGCTGTCTGTCCCGGGGCCGGTAGGCGCCCGGGCGGTCAGCACCATCTGCCGGGACGCTAGCCTCATGGCATGAGCAGGCCCCTCACCTTCACCCCGCCGCCCGGCACCCGGAGCGGCCCCCTGCAGACCTCCCGCGGCGCCTTCGCCGCGCTGCTGACTCCCGCCGCCGGTCCCGCGGCCTCCGGCCCCGGGCCCACCGCGCTCCTGCTCCCCGGGTTCACCGGGAGCAAGGAGGACTTCACCGCGCTGCTCCAGCCGCTCGCAGCCGCGGGCTACCCCGTCGTCGCCGTGGACGGCCGCGGGCAGTACGAGACCCCCGGACCGGACGGCCAAGAGGCGTACTCCCAGGACGAGTTGGCCCGGGACGTACTGGCTCAGGCAGCGGCGATCGGCGACCCCGTCCATCTGGTCGGGCACTCGCTCGGCGGTCATATCGCCCGCGCGGCGGTCCTGCTCGACGCGGCGCCCTTCGCGTCGTTGACGCTGATCTCCTCCGGTCCCGCCGAGGTCGCCGACGTCCAGAAGCAGAAGCTCAAGCTGCTGAGCGACGCACTCACCCGGCTGGAGATGGCGCAGGTGTGGCAGGCGATGCGCGCGATGGGCCCGCCGCAGGACGCCGACGCGGGGGACGAACCGGCCCTGCGGCGGCGCTGGTTGATGCACAACCCGGCCCAGCTCATCGCCACCGGACGGCAGTTGGCGACCGAACCGGACCGCGTCGGCGAACTCGCCGCCCTCCCGCTCGCCCTGCACGTCATGTCCGGCGAGAGCGACGACGCCTGGCCGGTGCCGCTGCTCGACGAGATGGCCGTACGGCTCGGGGCGGTACGGAGCGTGATCGCGGGCGCCGAGCACTCCCCCAACACCGACCGGCCGGAGCGGACGGCCGAGGCGCTGACGGCGTTCTGGGACGCACAGCGCCGAGCCGGCGCACAGCGCTGAGCTGCGGCCGGGCGGGAGCAGAGCGGGCGCCGGGCCACAGAGGCCCGCGCCTGGTCAGTACTGCGACTGCAGGTGGTTCCAGAAGCCGTCCCGCAGCGCCCGCCGCAGGTCGCCGTGGCCGCGCAGCGACCGCTGGAGCAGCCGTTCCGCCTCGACCAGCAGATCCTGGTCGACCGGGCCCGGCAAGTAGGGGCGCCCCGGCAGCAGTTCGGCCAGGGTCTGACGGCCGCGTTCGGAGAGCCAGGTCGCCGCGATCTGCGCGCCGACGAAGCGGACGTCCTCGCGGGAGGGCAGCGGCGTCCCCTCCTCGTACACCGTGACCGGACGCCGGCCCACGTACGGCTTCCAGAACTCCAGGTCGAAGGTCCGCTGACTGTCGACCTCCCAGAGGAGCGGGTCGGCCTGGTTGCGGCCCTCGCCCGCCTCGATGCCCCAGAGGTGGACGCGCGCTCCGTACCCCTGGGCCGCCTCGACGGCGGAGACCAGGTCCTCGTCACCGCCGACCAGTGCGGCGTCGCTGATCGCACGGTGTCTGGCGAGCGACTCCAGATCCGTGCGGATCAGGGAGTCGACGCCTTTCTGCTGGTTGTTGGCGTTCAGGTTGCCGAGGCGGACCTTGACGTCCGGGAGCTCGGCGATGGACTGCTGTTCGGGGGTGTGGATACGGCGCCGGGCGCCGTCGTACCAGTACACCCGGAGCAGCCTGCTGTCCGCGAAGATGGTCCGCGCCTTGTCGATGAACGCCTCGATCAGGCCCTCCGCGTCCAGGTCGAACGATCTGCGGTCCTCGCTCCCGGTGACCAGCAGGCCGGCCGCGGCGTACACGTATCCGGCGTCGACGAAGATCGCGTGCGTGGAGGGTGTCTTGGACACCTCGGAGAGCACGCGCTGGAGGAGCGCGTTCGTGCGCTCCAGCTGGGCGCTGATATCAGGATCGTTCATACGGGGTTCATTCTCTGCGGCCACCCGGAGTGAGCACAACCTGCGGCCGGTCCGGCCGCCCGGCTCAGCGGCCGCCCGAACCATCGGTCGTTAGGCTCGCGAAAATTTTCTTTAGCGTAGGGAATGTTTGCGGGAAGCAACTCGTTGTCACCTACGGAACGTGTTTGCACACTTCAACACGCAATCCCCACTTAACGGACGGGCAACCGTCCGGACTCAGCGCGGGACAAGACTGTTCAGAGCCCGCACCAGTAGTTCTCCTAGCAGGAGGATCAGACGAAGGGAGAAGCCTTGCGCTTCGAAATCATGCGACTCGATGATGTCGATGGCTCCGCCATGGACAGCACCGTCGTAGACGCCGCCTCCGTCAACCGGATCGTGCAGCAGGCCGCCGCAATCGGCCAGCGCATCTACATCCGCCCGGCCGACACATCGGCTTCGTAACACCGGAAGATTTTCCTGAGGAAGCGCCCCCGTGCAGATGCACGGGGGCGCTGTGCGTTCCGGCCGGGCCCGGCGGAAGGCGTCCTCAGCACGGCCTTGATGACCTGAAGGTGCCCTCAGCCGGCCTTGATGACCTGGGTGATGCCGTTGATGATCTGCTGTACCGCGATCGCGGACAGCATCATCCCGGCGAGCCGGGTCACCAGCACCACACCGCCGTCCTTGATCACCCGGATGATCAGCAGCGAGTACCGCATGGTCACCCAGAGGACCACATGCATGGCGACGATGGCGGCCCACACGGACACCTGCTGGGTCGCGGTGGACGCGTGCTGCACCGCGAGGATCACCGAGACGATCGCACCAGGACCCGCCAGCAGCGGCATGCCCAGCGGTACGAGCGCCACATTGACGTCCTTCGTCTGCGTCGGCTCGTCGGTCTTGCCGGTGAGCAGATCGAGCGCGATGAGCAGCAGGAGCAGGCCGCCGGCGATCATCAGCGCCGGTACGGAGACATGCAGGTAGTCCAGGATCTGCTGGCCCAGCAGACCGAAGACGGCGATCACCCCGAAGGCGACCGCGACCGCCTGTCCGGCCATCCGGCGCTGGACCTTGGCGGGGCGCCCCGCGGTGAGGGCGAGGAAGATCGGAGTGATCCCAGGAGGGTCCATGATCACGAAAAGCGTGACAAAGAGGGATCCGAAAACGGCGACGTCGAACACAGTGAGGGCCTTGCTTGCGTGGAGAGGGTGAGCGGGGACGGTGGTGCCGGAACCGCGGACGCGGACCGGCACCGGAAGGTGGCACGACGGGGCGCGGCACACCGGAAGGTGACAGAACAGGGAGGGAGGGCGGCGGCGCCGGGCGCCTGGCCCGTACAGGCTGCCGCCGCGCGACCCGGGCGAGTCCTTCCGGGCGGGCCCGTTCCGGCGGGCCCGTCCTGGCGGCCAGGATCGAGGCACGAGAGCCCGTACGGAGCCTCCGGCGGGCCGGGCGGAACCGCTAGGCGGAGTGTCCGCCGGCGCCCGGCACCGGGAAGGCGCCGGTCGCGCGCCGGGTGATCTCGCCGTAGACCTCGGGGTGCGTCGTACACGCCCCGAGCTCCACGGATTTCCGGCTGCCGTGGTAGTCGCTGGAGCCCGTGGCCAGCAGCCCCAGGTCGGCGGCGAGCCCGCGCAGCCGGACGCGGGTGGGCTCGTCGTGGTCCATGTGGTCGGCCTCGATGCCGTCGAGTCCGCAGGCGGCCAGATCCGCTATCACGGACTCGGGCACCACCCTGCCCCGCTTGACGGCCTGCGGGTGGGCGAAGACGGTGACACCACCGGCCTGCTTGACCAGCCGGATCGCGGTGAAGGGGTCGAGTTCGTGCTTCTCGGCGTACGCGCGCCCGCCGTCGGCCAGCCACTCGGCGGTGAAGGCGTCGGAGACGGTCTCGACCACACCGAGCCGCACGAGAGCGGTGGCGATGTGCGGACGGCCCAGCGAGGCGTCACCCGCGATGCGCGCCACCTGCTCCCAGGTGATGGGGACGCCCAGCTCCTGGAGCTTGCGGACCATGGCCCTGGCGCGCGGGACGCGGTCGTCCCGTACGAGTTCGCGCTCGCGCAGGAACTCCGGCTCGTCGGGGTCGAAGAGATACGCGAGCATGTGCAGGCCGATGCCGTCGGCCTCCCCGGGCCCCTCCAGCCGGCAGGACAGCTCGGCGCCGGTGACGAGGGTCAGCCCCGCGGGCAGCGCCGCGCGGGCCTCCGCATGGCCGCGGGTGGAGTCGTGGTCGGTGAGCGCGACGACGTCGAGTCCGGCGGCCGCCGCGTTACGCATCAGCTCGGCCGGGGTGTCCGTACCGTCCGAGGCCGTGGAGTGGGTGTGCAGGTCGATGCGCACGACGCGGGACTCCGGAGCTCGGTGACGTAAGACGGTCCGTCCATCGGGGGACGTTCAAGGGTAACCGGCGCACGGAGCTGTCCGGGCCGGTCCGGATCCTGGACAGCGTGCGGTGCGGCACCACCTCACGGAGGGCCCGCCGCCAAAGGCGCCCGTCGGCCCCGGACGCGCGGTCGGCCCAGGAGACGCGGTCGGCCCAGGAGACGCGGTCGGCCCAGGACGCGCGGTCAGCCCAGGATGCGCGGCGACAGCGCCCCGCAGGGCAGCAGTTCCACTTCCGTGCCCACGTCCCGCAGGTCCGTCAGGACCAGTTCGTCGTACATCAGCAGACCCGACTGCTCGGGCCAGAGAATCGCCCACAGCCAGAGTCCGCGCGCCTCCCCGGCGAAGACCGCACGGTCGGTGGGGGACTCGATGCGCCAGAGCGGGGTGGGGCGGCCCGCGGCGAGCACCTTGGCCTGCGGGGGTTTGCCGACATCGATGTACTGGCCGGGGTCGGGGCCCTCGACGCCCGCATAGCGCGCGCCGAGACCGACGGCCTGCTCCTCGGCCACCAGGAGCAGCTCGCCCGGGCCTTCCAGCGGGCCGGGTCCCGAACAGGCGACTGCGGTGGCACGGCCTCCGCTGCGGTCGTCACCCGCGCTGACCACGCCGGTGAAGAGCCAGCCGACGGGGAGCGGCCATGGCATCCAGACGGGCACCCGCGCACGGGAGGCCACGACTTGCAGCGCCTCGACCGTCGGCGGGAGAACCGGCTGCAGCGGACTGATCACGCCGTGCACGTCGCACTGCCACGCGTCGGCGAAGAGGCCGGGTGCCCTGACCCGGCCGCCGCACTTCGGGCAACTGGGTTCGCCCCTCATACCTCCCAACGGTCCTCCCCGGTCGTCACCACGTCAAGGACGATCACCCGTCCGCCGCGTACCCGCCACCGCCCCCTCCTCCACGCGGCCACCGGGAAACTAGATGCATGTTGCATTCATTAGCCTCACTAACTTATTGTGTGTATAACACAACGATCCAACGGAGAGTGAGGGCGTCCCATGCCAGGAAAGGATCCGTTCGACGAAGGGGCCGGAAGCATCCTGCGCCAGCCGATGGCCGTATGGGCCACGGCGGGGGCGTCGGTCGTGGCCTTCATGGGGATCGGGCTCGTCGACCCGATCCTGCCGTCCATCGCGAAGGGCCTGCAGGCGACACCGAGCCAGGTCTCGCTGCTCTTCACCTCCTACTTCCTGATCACCGCAGTCGCGATGCTGGTCACCGGCTGGGTCTCCAGCCGGATCGGCGGCAAGAAGACGCTGCTGGCCGGGCTCGCCCTGGTCGTGGTCTTCGCCGCCCTCTCGGGCACCTCGGGCTCCGTCGGCGAACTGGTCGGCTTCCGGGCCGGCTGGGGTCTCGGCAACGCGCTCTTCGTCTCCACCGCGCTCGCCGTCATCGTCGGCGCCGCGGCGGGTGGCAGCGCCGCCGCGATCCTGCTGTACGAATCGGCGCTCGGCCTGGGAATGGCGTGCGGGCCGCTGGTCGGCGCCCTGCTCGGCAACGCCAGCTGGCGCTATCCGTTCTTCGGCACCGCGGCCCTGATGGCCATCGGCTTCATCTGCATCTCGTTCCTGCTCAAGGAACAGCCGAAGCCGGCGAAGAAGACCTCGCTGCTCGACCCGATCAGGGCGCTCGGCCACGGCGGGCTCGCGTCCGTGGCGGGATCGGCGTTCTTCTACAACTACGCGTTCTTCACGGTCCTGGCCTTCACACCGTTCGTGCTGAACATGACGCCGTACAAGTCGGGCGCGGTCTTCTTCGGCTGGGGCCTGCTGCTCGCGGTGTTCTCCGTACTGGTGGCGCCCCGGCTCCAGGAGCGCTTCGGCACCCTCAAGGTGCTGGGGGCCTCCCTGGTGCTGCTCGCCGCCGACCTGGTGGTCCTCGGCTACGGCAGCCACACCACGGCCATCGTCTGCACGATCCTGTCCGGCGCCTTCATCGGCCTCAACAACACCGTCTACACGGAGCTCGCGCTCGGCGTATCGGACGCGCCGCGCCCGGTGGCGAGCGCGGGCTACAACTTCGTCCGCTGGTTCGCGGCGGCCGCTGCGCCCTTCCTCGCCCCGCACATCGAGGGCTGGACCGACATCCACATCCCCTTCGTGGTGGCCGCGGCGGCCGCGGTGGTCGGTGCGCTGGTCGTATGGGTACGGCGCGGGGCACTGACCCACGAGGCGGAGGAGCTGGAGCCGGTCCACGCGACCGAGGACGGCGTGTCCGCCTTCGTGAACTGAACGGACGGGCGGGCCGGCGGGCGGATCCCGCGGACCGGCCCGGCCGGATCGGACCGGCCGGTCCGGCCCGGCCCGGTTGTTCAGTCCGGACGCAGCCCGGCGGATCAGTCCAGTTGCACGGACCTGCGCAGCGGATCGCGCAGGTCCGTTCCGCGCGCCAGCCAGCGTTCCTGGAGTTCCGCGGCGCCGTGCACCCGCTTCCACGCCGCCTCGTTGTCCGTCATCGGCAGCAGCGGCAGAAAGCGGACGGGGTCCATCGGGGCGTCCAGCTCCAGGTCCTCCACGAGCCCGCCGGGCTCGGCGACCAGCACCGAGCTGAACGGGGCACCGCTCCACAGCGGTTCGCCGACGTCGAGCGAGGCGCCCGGCGCCACGACGACCCCCTCCACCTGCGGCGAAGCGGCCAGCACAGCGAGCGGCCTGAGGACCTTGTCGGTGTCGGCGACCCCGGCACGCACCGAGAGGACCAGCTCGGCGCGCGGGCCCTGCACCGGGTCGGCGAACGAGACCGACAGGGGCGCCGCGAAGCCGCTCGTCGAGGAGCGGCGGTCGGGCGAGGGGCCGGCCGGGTCGGCCATGGGGTACGCGGACATCCCGAGCGTGGCGTAGCGGACGACGGCCGGATCCCGGGCGTCATCACCGGCGGCCACGAAGCGCAGCACCTCGATCCGGTCCGTGCCGAGGAACGTCACAGCCGCGCGGGCGTCCGGCTCACCCAGCGCTGAGCGCAGCCGGGCTTCGACCAGAGCGAGAACATCTGCCATGAGCCGAGCATAGAGCGCGTATCGAACAGGCAAAGTGGGGGCTTGACGCTTCAGCCGACTGATAGTCTTGGCCGCTGGTCAGGGCAGCATCATTGTCCCCTACGGGGGACCGGCCGGAGGAGGTGGGACTGCGATGGATCGAGATCCGAGTCGACCGTGCAGTACAAGCCGCTCTTCCGCGCACTGCTCGTGTTCTCTGTGACCTGAGACCCTGCATACCCGGCCGCCACACCGGGAAACCTCCTGAGTCTCATGGTATTTCGCACGCCGGAAGAGCACCTCGCTTCTGTCTGATCCGTGTCTGTAGCGAACGCCGTCACCGCGACGCCGCGGTTCCGCCCGCTTTGCGGACGTATGAGAACTCCACCTCGATACGCCCCCATTCCGGGCAGTGCCACGCCCGCCGACGGCCTCTCCGTGAAGGAGCCCCGCCATGTCGATGATCCGTGACCTGCGCGCAGCGGTCCGTCCCTCCCTGCGCAAGAGCAGCTCCACGCACAGCAATTACGACCCCACCCGCGACCCGTCGGCCAGCAGCGCCGTCGTGGACTGCGCGGTCTACCGGGACGGCGTACGCGAAGCGGGCAAGAAGTGCCTGACACCGCGCGAGGCGCTGAAGCGCGCCCATGAGTCCGGCGGTTTCACCTGGATCGGGCTCCATGAGCCGACCGAGGAGGAGTTCTCCGGTATCGCCGCCGAGTTCGGGCTGCACCCGCTCGCGGTCGAGGACGCCGTACACGCCCACCAGCGGCCGAAGCTGGAGCGGTACGACGACACCCTCTTCACCGTCTTCAAGACCATCCACTACGTCGAGCACGCCGAACTGACCTCCACCAGCGAGGTGGTCGAGACCGGCGAGGTGATGTGCTTCACCGGACGGGACTTCGTCATCACCGTCCGGCACGGTGGCCAGGGCTCGCTGCGCGCGCTGCGCCACCGGCTCCAGGAGGACGCCGAACTGCTCGCCAAGGGCCCGTCCGCCGTGCTGCACGCCATCGCCGACCAGGTGGTCGACGGCTATCTGGCGGTCGCCTCCGCCGTGCAGGACGACATCGACGAGGTCGAGATCGACGTCTTCTCCGAGCCCGCGAAGGGGACTTCGCGCGGCACCGACGCGGGACGCATCTACCAGCTGAAGCGTGAGGTGCTGGAGTTCAAGCGGGCCGTCTCGCCGCTGCTGCGCCCGATGCAGCAGCTCAGTGAACGGCCGATGCGGCTGGTCGACCCGGACATCCAGAAGTACTTCCGTGATGTCGCCGACCACCTGGCGCGGGTCCAGGAGCAGGTCGTCGGCTTCGACGACCTGCTGAACTCGATCCTCCAGGCGAACCTGGCGCAGGCGACGGTCGCGCAGAACGAGGACATGCGCAAGATCACCGCGTGGGCGGCCATCATCGCCGTGCCGACGATGATCACGGGCGTGTACGGCATGAACTTCCATCACATGCCCGAGCTGCGCTGGCGGTACGGCTACCCCATGGTGATGGTGGGGATCCTGGCCCTGTGTGTGGGCATCCACCGCACCCTGAAGCGGAACGGCTGGCTCTGAAGGAGCCGCCTACCGGCACGGAGCCTGCCCGCACCCGGCCCTTACCCTGGGCGCATGACACAGACCTTCCTTGAGCGGGCCCTCGTCGAGGAGGCCACCAAGAAGTCCGGCCTCATCTGGGTGCGGGGCACCGGCCCGGCGCGGGCGCTCTGGCATGTCTGGCACGACGGCGGCGCGCTGCTCGTCGGGGACGGCCCCGGGGAACAGCCGCTGCCCGGGCTGGCCGACGGCGGGACGGCCGAAGTCACCGTGCGCAGCAAGGACAAGGGCGGCCGGCTGGTCGTCTGGGCCGCGGTGACGGCGGAGCTCGCGCCCCGCTCGGAGGCGTGGGAGGCGGCCGTCGCCGAGCTCAAGGGCAAGCGGCTGAACGCCCCGGACGGCGAGGCGATGGTGGAGCGCTGGGCGCGGGAGTGCCGGGTGGTGCGGCTCGTCCCGGACGGGACCCGCACGGAGCTGCCCGACGGTTCGCTCGCCGCCGCGCCCCTGGCCACACCGGCGACGACCCGTCAGGAGATCCCGGCGGGCCTCCCCAAGCTGCTGCTGAGGCGCAAACGCCGCCGGTGACCTGTGGCCCGGGGCGCACGCGCGGGCACCCCGGGCCCGCACGCCCGTGACCGGCGGCCCTGAGTTCACGCGCCGATAGCCCGGCCCCGCTCGCCGGTGACCGGCGCCTCGGGACTCATGACGCGGGCAGCTCAGGTCCGTAGTCCACCGTGTCGCTCTTGTCCGGCGCCTTCAGTGCGACGTCCGTGTTCCACTCCGTCAGCTGGAGCGTGCCGGCGCCGCCCGCCCGCTCGAACCGCAGCGGGTACGGGGTCCCCTTCAGCGACACGTCGAGCGTGCCGCCCCGGCCGTCGCCGCCGGTGACCTGGATCGCCGGGGCGCCGCCCACCTTGGTCCTGTCGCCCTTGCCCAGTGAGCCGTGCAGCCCCAGCAGCCCGTCGAGCAGGGTGTGCATATCGGTGAACCCGCGGAACTGCGCGTACGCCGGGTCCTTCTTCGGCACCTTGACGTACTTGTCGTCGAGCTTGCCCGCCGCGGCGGCGCCGCTCTTGCCGCCGGTCTGCTTCCAGAAGCCCGCGCCGGCCTTCACATAGAGCGCGTCGCCGATCCGCAGCAGCGCGAACGTACTGCTCTTCGACGTGACCGAGCCGGTGCCGCCGTCCGCGTTGAGCCGCATGTTCAGCTGGTACGGGCCGCCCTTGCCGATGAGCGTGCCGGAGACCCGTACCGCCTTGGCCGCGTCCGCCGCCGTGCGCGCCTTCGTCTCGATCTCCTTCGCGGAGAGCTTGCCGACCCCGTTGGTGCCCGCGTCCGGGTCGCCCGAACAGGCCGCCGGCGACACCGCGAGAGCGGCGCACAGCGCGCCTGCGAGTCCTGCCCTGCGGGCCCGGGCGGCCGGGGGAAATGCAGCCACGTGCGCACTGCCTCTCATACGAGTGTCCTCACCAGGAAACCGCAGCGTACCCGGGTCCCCCGCACGAACCGGAAGACAGCCATCCGGACCCACTGCCGGGGCGGCACGGAACGGGACGGGCTAACGTGAGCCCGGAGCGAGCACGGCACGGAGCGTACGAGGAGGAGGCGCGGATGGCGGCAGGCGTCCCCCGGATCTTCGTCTCGCACCTCGCCGGGGTCTCCGTCTTCGACCCGAACGGCGACCAGGTCGGCCGCGTCCGTGACCTCGTCGCGATGCTGCGGGTCGGTACGCGTCCGCCGCGGCTGCTGGGGCTCGTCGTCGAAGTGGTCGGCCGCCGCCGGATCTTCCTGCCGATGACCCGGGTCACCGGTATCGAGTCGGGGCAGGTCATCACCACCGGCGTGGTCAATGTGCGCCGCTTCGAACAGCGCCCCACCGAGCGGCTCGTCCTCGGCGAGCTCCTCGACCGGCGGGTGCGGCTGACCGGCACCGACGAACAGGTGACCGTCCTTGACGTCTCCGTGCAGCAGCTTCCGGCCCGCCGCGACTGGGAGATCGACAAGGTCTTCGTACGGAAGGGGAAGGGCGGCGCGCTGCGGCGCAAGGGCGAGACACTGACCGTGGAGTGGTCGGGGGTCACCGGCTTCTCGCTGGAGGAGGAGGGGCAGGGCGCCGAGAGCCTGGTCGCCACCTTCGAGGAGCTGCGCCCGGCCGACCTCGCCAATGTGATGCACCATCTGTCGCCCAAGCGCCGGGCCGAGGTGGCCGCCGCTCTGGACGACGACCGGCTCGCCGACGTACTGGAGGAGCTGCCCGAGGACGACCAGGTGGAGATCCTCGGCAAGCTCCAGGAGGAGCGCGCCGCCGACGTCCTGGAGGCGATGGACCCGGACGACGCCGCCGACCTGCTGAGCGAGCTGCCCGAGGAGGACAAGGAGCGGCTGCTGACGCTGATGCGGCCGGACGACGCGGCCGATGTGCGGCGGCTGCTCTCCTACGAGGAGCGGACAGCGGGCGGTCTGATGACGACCGAGCCGATCGTGCTGCGCCCGGACGCGACGATCGCCGACGCGCTGGCCCGTGTACGCAAGGAGGACCTCTCCCCCGCGCTGGCCGCGCAGGTGTACGTGTGCCGGCCGCCGGACGAGACGCCGACCGGGAAGTATCTGGGCGCCGTGCACTTCCAGCGGCTGCTGCGCGACCCCCCGTTCACCCTGGTCGGCGCGATCGTCGACAGCGACCTGCCACCGCTGCCGCCGACGGCCACGCTGCCGGTGCTGACCAGCTATCTCGCCGCGTACAACCTGCTCGCGGCGCCCGTCGTGGACGAGAGCGGCTCACTGCTCGGGGTGGTCACCGTCGACGACGTGCTCGACCACCTGCTGCCGAGCGACTGGCGCGAGACCGACTTCCACCAGGACTCCGGTGTGCCCGACGACCGGCCGGCTGAGGACGACCGGCCCGCCGATGACGACGGCCGGCCCCCTCCGGACGCGCCCGGCGAGCCGAAATCCCCGGCAGGTCCCGACAGGCCCGCCGGTCCTGACGGCCGCCCCGCGGAGGCCGCCGATGACCGCTGAGCAGACGTCCAGGGGCCGGCTCGACCAGCCGCTCGCGCCGCGGCGGCGCTGGCTGCCGGAGTACGACCCGGAGTCCTTCGGCCGGATGTCGGAGCGTGTGGCACGGTTCCTGGGCACCGGGCGGTTCATCGTCTGGATGACCGTCGTCATCGTCATCTGGGTGGTGTGGAACACCTGGGCGCCGCACGCGCTGCGCTTCGACCCGTTCCCCTTCATCTTCCTGACCCTGGTGCTCTCGCTCCAGGCGTCGTACGCGGCCCCGCTGATCCTCCTCGCGCAGAACCGCCAGGACGACCGGGACCGCGTCAACCTGGAGCAGGACCGCAACCAGAACGAACGGTCCATCGCCGACACCGAGTACCTCACCCGGGAGATCGCCGCGCTCCGGATGGGCCTGGGCGAGGTCGCCACCCGGGACTGGATCAGGTCCGAACTCCAGGACCTGGTGAAGGACCTCGCGGAGCGCGGCCAGGTATTCCCGCGGGAAAGTGACGAAGCCGACCACTGACCGCTCTTTCCCGGGGCGGCGGTGGGCGCCGTACCATCGACGCATGGCTATGGAAGACGCGGTGCGTGAAGCACTGGCGACAGTGAACGACCCCGAGATCCACCGTCCGATCACCGAACTCGGCATGGTCAAATCGGTCGACATCGGAGCGGACGGGGCGGTCGCTGTCACGGTCTACCTCACCGTCTCCGGCTGCCCGATGCGCGAGACCATCACCACCAACGTCACCGACGCGGTCGCCCGGGTCGAGGGTGTGACCGCGGTCAGCGTCGAGCTGGACGTGATGAGCGACGAGCAGCGCAAGGAGCTCGCCGACTCGCTGCGCGGCGGCACCGCCGAGCGCGAGGTGCCCTTCGCCAAGCCCGGCTCGCTGACCCGGGTGTACGCGGTCGCCTCCGGCAAGGGCGGCGTCGGCAAGTCGTCGGTCACGGTGAACCTGGCCGCGGCGCTGGCCGCCGACGGTCTGAAGGTCGGCGTGGTCGACGCGGACATCTACGGGCACAGCGTGCCGCGGATGCTCGGCGCGTACGGCCGGCCCACCCAGGTCGAGAACATGATCATGCCGCCGTCGGCGCACGGCGTGAAGGTCATCTCGATCGGCATGTTCACCCCGGGCAACGCCCCGGTGGTGTGGCGCGGGCCGATGCTGCACCGCGCGCTCCAGCAGTTCCTGGCGGACGTCTACTGGGGCGACCTCGACGTGCTCCTGCTCGACCTGCCGCCGGGCACCGGCGACATCGCGATCTCGGTGGCGCAGCTCGTGCCGAACGCCGAGATCCTGGTGGTCACCACCCCGCAGCAGGCCGCGGCCGAGGTGGCCGAGCGGGCCGGTTCCATCGCCGTGCAGACGCACCAGAAGATCGTCGGTGTCGTCGAGAACATGTCGGGCCTGCCCTGCCCGCACTGCGACGAGATGGTCGACGTCTTCGGCACGGGCGGCGGCCAGAAGGTGGCCGAGGGTCTGACGAAGACCACCGGGGCGACGGTGCCGGTGCTCGGCTCCATCCCGATCGACGTACGGCTGCGCGAGGGCGGCGACGAGGGCAAGCCCGTCGTGCTGACCGACCCGGACTCCCCGGCGGGCGCCGCGCTGCGGGAGATCGCGGGCAAGCTGAGCAGCCGTCAGCGCGGTCTGGCGGGCATGTCGCTGGGGGTCACCCCGCGCAACAAGTTCTAGCGGGACAGCAGAAAGACCCGGGGGCGGCCGCCGAAGCGGACCGCCCCCGGGTCTTTCTCTGCCTGCTCCGTGTGCCGGCGCTGTCTGCCGGCCTTGTCTGCGGGCCCTGTCTGCCGGCTCTGTGTGCTGTCGCGTCACACGTACGTGGTGATGTCCTTGACCACGGCGAATCCCAGCCCGTACGCACTCATCCCGCGCCCGTACGCCCCCAGGTGCACCCCGGTCACGGTGGCCCCGGCCAGCACCCAGCCGAACTCGGCCTCGCGGTAGGCGAACGGTGTCGGCACCCCGTCCACCGGCAGCGTCAGCTCCGACCACTCGGGGCCTGACAGGTCGTCGGCCAGCTCGAACGCGGCCTCGGTCTGCTGGTCGACCCAGTCGTCGCGCAGGGTGTGGTCCAGCTGGGCGGGCCAGGTGCAGGCGAGCAGGCCGGACCCGGCGAGCCAGGCCGCCGACGAGACCGAGGTGGCCTCCAGTACGCCCGTACCGTCACTGCTGCGCCGCACAGGGCTGGACGCGATGGTCACCACGGCGGCAAAGTGTTCCTTGTCCGGTTGCGCGTCGGGTCTCACCGATGGCTCGTCTCCGTGGCCCAGTGAGCCGTGCTGGACCGTGCCGTCGGCCGCGACGCCCACCTGCATCAGCCGCCGCCGGCCGGTGAACGCCTCGTCCAGTCCGTACCAGGAAAAGGGCGCCTTCAGATAGTCGTCGACCGCGTGGGTCCCTGTCCGACTCGTCGTCTCCATGTGCCGGCCGCCTCCTCGATCCTCAGCGTCCGAAGCGGCCCACCCCCACGGGCGCCCTCACTGCCGGACAGATGGAGAATACTCAGGTGGCGTCGGCGTCGAACGGCGGACGCTCGTCGGTGTCGACCGTCACACTCTTCTTCTGCAGGTCAGGACCGCTCTTCTTCAGCAGGTCCGGGCCTGTCGATGAGCCATTGGCGCTACTCGGGGCGATCTCGGCCGCGGTCTCCGTGTCGTCATCGGCGATGCTCGACCTGCCGTTCACCACATCGGTGATCTCGGAGATCTCCTTCTTCAGGTCGAAGCTGCTCCGGATCTCCTTGAGCCCCAGCTCGTCGCTGCCGTCCATGAGCTGCTTGCGCACGAACGTCTTCGGGTTCAGGTCCTCGAACTCGAAGTCCTTGAACTCGGGACCCAGTTCGGTACGGATGTCCTCCTTGGCGCTCTCGGAGAACTCGCGGATCTTCCGGATCGTGCGGGTGACGTCCTGGATGACCTTCGGCAGCTTGTCCGGGCCGAAAACAATCACGGCGAGCACCACGAGCGTCACGATCTCGAGGGGGCCTACGTCATTGAACACTTTTGCTCCTGGTGTTCTCCGCGGCCCGCAGGTCGGGGTGTGGTCCGGGCCCCGACCACGGTACCCGGCGAAGCTGCCAGGACGGTACCTTCCACCGGTCTTTCATGTGCCGTCGGCCGATCCAAGAGTCAAGGTCACAGGCCGGTCCCGGCCGTCCCGGCGGACCGTGAGGGCCAGCCGGTCGCCCGGGCGGTGTGCCCGGATCCTGCTGATCAGTTCCTGGGAGCTGTGCACCGGTTCACCGTCCACACCTGTGATGATGTCCCCCGCCGCGATGCCGGCACCGGCCCCGGCACCCCCCGGTGCGACCGCGGGACCGCCGTCGTTCGCCCGGGCCGCCACCCGGGCGCCGTCGCCCGCGTACTTCATGTCGAGTGTGATACCGATCACGGGGTGGGCGGCCCTGCCCTTGTTGATCAGCTCCTCGGCGACGCGCTTCGCCTGGTTGATGGGGATGGCGAACCCGAGCCCGATCGAGCCGCCCTGGCCGCCGCCCGATTCCGCGCTGCTGTCGTCGGCGGCGCGGATGGCGCTGTTGATGCCGATGACCCGGGCCTTGGCGTCGACCAGCGGGCCGCCCGAATTGCCCGGGTTGATCGGGGCATCGGTCTGGAGCGCGTCGATATAGCTGACGTCGCTGATGCCGCTGCCCTGGTTCTTGCCGCCGCCCGAGGTGATCGGGCGGTCCTTGGCGCTGATGATGCCCGCGGTCACCGTGCTGGGCAGGTCGAAGGGGGCGCCGATGGCCACGACCGGGTCGCCCACCTGCACGTTGTCGGAGTTGCCCAGCGGCAGCGGGGTGAGCCCGGAGACTCCGCTGACCTTGACCACGGCCAGGTCGTAACCGGCGTCCCTGCCGACGACCCGGGCCCTGGCGCTCTGGCCGCCGTTGAACGTGACGGTGATGTCGCCCGCGGAGCCGGCCGGCTCGACCACATGGTCGTTCGTGAGGATGCGCCCCTCCCGGTCGAGGACGAAGCCGGTGCCGGTGTCCGCCACGCCGCTGCCGCTGACATGCAGGGTGACCACGCCGGGCAGCGCGCTCGCCGCGATCCCCGCCACGGTGCCCGGCGCGCGGGCGGGGCTCTCCCTGCCGGCCTGCGGGAGCCGGACGTCCGCGAACGAACCGTTCAGCACGGAGTACGCGCCCAGGCCGCCGCCGATGACCCCGGTGACCAGCGCGACCACCACCATGACCACGACCGCTCCGCGTCGGCGCCGCTTCTCACCGCCGGTGGGCGGAGGTGCGGGCAGGGGCGGAGATGCCGGCGGGGCCGATACGGGTGGCGTGCCCCACGGGTCGTAACGCAGCCACTGGGACGGCGGATGGGCCTGCGGTTGCGATTGCGGCTGCGGCTCCTGGGGGTGGGGCTGAGGGCGGTGGGACAGAAGCGGCTGCTGGGGCGGGAGGGGCTGGTGATGGGCCTGCGGTACGTGGTGCTGGGGAGGCTGCACGGCACCTGTGGCATGCGGTGGGACGCAGGTGCCGCCGCCGGGCGTGGGAACAACGGGCCGCTGGACGGGCGGGGCGGGGGCCCAGGGGCCCGGTCCGCCGTAGGGCGGGGTGCCGTAGGGGTCGGGGTCGTGCAGCGTCCGCGGGCGGGCAGCAGGAGCGTCGTCCGTCACGGGCGGGGTACGGGTGGAGCCCGCGGGGGTCTCCGGCCGGGTCAGTGGCTGGGGCAGTGGCTGGGGCAGCACCTCGGGTCTGAGCGGGGGCAGCGGCGCACGCAGCGGCGATCCGGGCCCGGATATGTGCCCCGACAGGACTCCGGCCGACGCCCCGGGGGCGGGGCGGTGCGGCGGCAGGGCCTGGTCCTGTGGTGATCGCGGGGTCGGCCCGAGTCCCGGTCCACCCGGGCCGGTGGGGGTTCCCGGGTCCTTCCGGGGGCCCGGCTGTGGGCCTGGACTGCTCGGCGCCGGGTGGCCCGGTGCGGGCCTGCTCCACCACATCGCGGCCTGCTCGGTGGGCTTCCCGTCGTCCATGCTCTCCCCGCACCTGCCCCATGCTCCACCTGCCCTGTGGCGGGCAGCCTTTCAGGGATTCAACCAGGTTTCCAGGGGATGGAGCCCGCTCAGTGCCGGGCGGAAGCCGGCAGACCCGAGGTGCCGGGAGCGGCGAGCGGGGCGGCCGGCGGGGTGGCCGCCGGGCTCGGCGGGTCGGCCGGCTGTGCGGGCTCGGCGGGCGGG
>NZ_JAAGLN010000153.1 GCF_010548145.1 Streptomyces sp. SID10853 | reverse complement strand
CCCGGCGCGGCGTCGGGGCCGTCCGGGCTGTCGGGCAGCAGCCGCTCCCGGGCCAGCGCGATGCGCTCGGCGTGTGTGTCCACACCGGTGACGCTCGCGCCACGGGCCGCGGCCATGAGCAGGGCGAGCCCCGAGCCGCAGCCGATGCCCAGCAGCCGGGTGGCGCTGCCCGCGTCCAGCCGTTTGTAGACCGCGTCGTAGAGCGGCACCAGCATCCGTTCCTGGATCTCGGCCCAGTCGCGGGCACGGGCGACCGCTTCCTCAGTGGGAGTCGCAGCCGCGGACCGGTGGTTCCGGACGAGCGTTGATGACATCGAAGCGCCCCAATTCGCCGAGAGATCAGTTGTGCCCTGTGTGCAAAACCCCCGTGCAGATGTGCGCGCACTGTCCCGTTGCCAGAGAACTCCGCATCCGCGCGCAAGTCCAGGGGTGGTGAGGCAATGCTTGCGTTCCCGGAATATGCATCCCGACCGTGCGCCTCCGGGCGCGAAAATCAATCACGCTTCCGGAGGTACTCGCCGTACGATTCGCGCCATGAAAAAGGCTCCCGTTCTCACGCCCCGGGCGGACGACTTTCCCCGCTGGTACCAGGACTTGATCAACAAGGCCGAACTCGCGGACAACGGTCCGGTGCGGGGCACCATGGTCATCCGCCCGTACGGCTACGGGCTGTGGGAGCGGATGCAGCAGGAGCTGGACGCCCGCATCAAGGCCGCGGGCGCTCAGAACGCCTACTTCCCGCTCTTCATCCCCCAGTCTTACCTGACTCGCGAAGCTGAGCATGTCGAGGGATTCGCACCCGAGCTCGCCGTGGTCACCCATGGCGGTGGCAAGGAGCTCGACGAACCGGTGGTCGTCAGGCCCACATCGGAGACGATCGTCAACGAATACTTCTCGAAATGGGTGCAGAGCTACCGCGATCTGCCGCTGCTCATCAATCAGTGGGCGAACGTGGTCCGTTGGGAGATGCGGCCCAGGGTGTTCCTGCGCACCACGGAATTCCTGTGGCAGGAGGGACACACCGCCCACGCGAGCCGCGCGGAGGCCCATGACTACGCCGCGCACATCCACCGGAACGTCTACGCGGACTTCATGGTCAATGTGCTCGGCATCGATGTCGTACTCGGCCGCAAGACCGCAGCCGAACGGTTCGCGGGCGCGGTCAACACCCTGACGCTCGAAGCCATGATGGGGGACGGCAAGGCCCTCCAGATGGGCACGAGCCATGAGCTCGGCACCAACTTCGCCAAGGCGTTCCACACCGAGTACCTCTCCAAGGACGGCGCGCAGGAACTGGTCTGGCAGACCTCCTGGGGTGCTTCGACCCGGCTGGTCGGCGGCCTGATCATGTCGCACGGCGACGACAGCGGCCTGCGGGTGCCGCCCCGGCTCGCGGCCGTGCAGGCCGTGGTCGTCGCGATCAAGGGGGACGAGGCGGTGGCGAAGGCCCGCGAGACCGGTGCGCGGCTGGCGGCGGCGGGGATCAGGGTCCGCGTCGACGACCGCACCGACATCCCCTTCGGCAGGCGGGCCGTCGACTGGGAGCTCAAGGGGGTCCCGGTACGGATCGAGATCGGCCCGCGGGACCTGGCGGAGGGCACGGCGGTGCTGGTCCGCAGGGTGGTGGATCCGCACGGCCCCGGCGGTCCGGGGGGTCCCGGAGGGCCCGGTGGCAAGGAGTCCGTACGGGTGGACGAGCTGCCCGGGCTGCTGCCCGCGGTGCTCGAAGAGGCGCAGAGTCTGCTGCTGCGTGAGTCGCGGGAGCGCCGTGAGGCCCGTACCAGCGAGGTGCGGACAGCCGGCGAGGCCGCCGAGGTGGCGGCCGCGGGCGGCTGGGCCCGGATCCCGTGGGACCTGCTCGGCCCTGAGGGCGAGGCCGCACTCGCCGGGCAGTCGGCATCCGTACGGTGTCTGGTGGCCGAAGACGGGTCGGTTCCGGAGTCGGACGGCGCTCCCGGTACCGTCGCTCTGGTCGCCCGTGCGTACTAGGCGCTGCGTTCCGTGCCGTGCGTACCGGTGGGTGTCCGGTGACCGGCCGGTGAATCGGCCGGAATACCCCTTGCGGCGACGGCCGGCCGGGTCCGGACCGGCGCGGGCCCGGGGCCATGCGCCGGGGCGTACGCGACCCTACGTACCACCTTGGTGCGAGCTGTGAGGCTTCTCCGCAGATCAGCGCACCCGCCCGCGTCCGGACGCATCAAGGGCAACTGACGGGTACGTGCAAATTATTTGGGATGCCCCGGAATAGGAACACAGCGGTACCCCGGCTCGTTGTCACGACGTGAGCACGACACCAACTGTCCTCGCCGCAGAGCTGGCGCAGGCGTGGGCCGATATTCAGCGGTACCACCCCGAGCTGCCGGATCTAGCCGCGCCCGAGTCCCTGATCGGCGAGTCCTCGTCCGCCTGCGGCGCTGAACTCTCCTTCGAGCGACTGCTCCATGAGGCAGTCCACGGCATCGCCGCCGCGAGAGGTGTCCGCGACACCTCCCGCGCCGGCCGCTACCACAACCGCAGGTTCCTGGCGATCGCCGAGGAGATGGGCCTCGACCACCCCGAGGAGCCGCACCCCAGCAGCGGCTTCTCGCTGGTCTCGCTCAACCCCGAGGCGAAGCGCCGGTACCGGCAGACGGCCGAACGGCTGCAGCGCGCCCTCAAGGCGCACACCGCCGCCACGGCCGCCGACACCAAGCGCTCCTTCCGCGGACCTGCCGCCCGGCACGGTTCATCCGGTGGCGGTGTGCGGGTGAAGGCGGTCTGCGACTGCGGCCGCAATGTCCGGGTCGTTCCGTCTGTGCTGGCCCAGGCGCCCATCGTCTGCGGTGGCTGCGGGAAGGCTTTCCGTATCCCGGAAGTGGTCGCCGCGGCCGGCTGACCCGGGGTGCCGCAACGTATGGCACAATGGCTAGCTGTACTCGACAGCCGCACAGGAACCCTCTCGTCCTCCGGCTGACGCGTCCATCGGGCACCCGAGTACCGCAACCCCACGTGGCATCTCGTTGTGCCCAACCACGTCAAGACCAGGAGACACCACTTCCGTGGCAGTCAAGATCAAGCTGAAGCGTCTGGGCAAGATCCGTTCGCCTCACTACCGCATCATTGTCGCTGACTCCCGTACCCGCCGTGATGGCCGGGCCATCGAGGAGATCGGCCTGTACCACCCGGTGCAGAACCCCTCGCGCATCGAGGTCAACTCGGAGCGTGCGCAGTACTGGCTGTCCGTCGGCGCCCAGCCGACCGAGCCGGTCATGGCGATCCTGAAGCTCACCGGTGACTGGCAGGCGCACAAGGGCCTCCCGGCCCCCGCGCCGCTGCTGCAGCCGGAGCCGAAGGCCGACAAGCGCGCCGCGTTCGAGGCGTTCGCCAAGTCCATCGAGGGCGACGAGCCGAAGGGTGAGGCCATCACCCCGAAGGCGAAGAAGGCCGACAAGAAGGCGGACGAGGCGGCTCCGGCCGCTGACTCCACCGAGTCGACCGAGGCCTGAGCATGCTCGAGGAGGCTCTCGAGCACCTCGTGAAGGGCATCGTCGACAACCCCGACGACGTACAGGTCGCTTCGCGCAACCTCCGTCGCGGGCAGGTGCTGGAGGTCCGGGTACACCCCGACGACCTCGGTAAGGTGATCGGCCGCAACGGCCGCACCGCGCGCGCCCTGCGCACCATCGTGGGCGCCATCGGCGGCCGTGGCATCCGGGTCGACCTCGTCGACGTGGACCAGGTCCGCTGAGAAGTAGCTGAACACCGGCTCGGGCCGGGGAGGGCTGAGAAGCCGTCCCCGGCCTTTGTCGTCCGCGGCCCGCGCGGCAACACTGGAAGCAGCAGAACCGGCAGGACCGGCAGAAACCGCAGGTACAGCAGAATGAGGAGCGAAGCGTGCAACTGGTAGTCGCACGGATCGGGCGCGCCCACGGGATCAAGGGTGAAGTCACCGTGGAGGTGCGGACCGACGAGCCCGAGCTGCGGCTCGGCCCCGGCGCGGTGCTCACCACCGACCCTGCGGCCACCGGGCCGCTGACCATCGAGACCGGCCGGGTGCACAGCGGCAGGCTGCTGCTGCGCTTCGCGGGGGTCACGGACCGGACGGCCGCCGAGGCGCTCCGGAACACCCTGCTGATCGCCGACGTCGACCCGCGGCAGACTCCTGAGGACCCCGAGGAGTACTACGACCACCAGCTGATGGACCTCGACGTGGTGCTGGCCGACGGCACCGAGATCGGCCGGATCACCGAGATCACCCACCTGCCATCGCAGGACCTCTTCATCGTGGAGCGGCCCGACGGCAGCGAGGTGATGATCCCGTTCGTCGAGGAGATCGTCACCGGGATCGACCTGGAGGAGCAGCGGGCCGTCATCGACCCGCCGCCCGGCCTGATCGACGCCGACCAGGCCGAGATCGCGGGTGCCCGGGACGAAGCCGCCGAGGAGCAAGCCGCCGGGGACGAAGCCGCCGAGTCCGCGAACGCCAGGGACGGCGACTGATGCGGCTCGACGTCGTCACGATCTTCCCCGAGTACCTCGAACCGCTGAACGTCTCGCTGGTCGGCAAGGCGCGCGCCCGCGGCCGGCTCGACGTACAGGTGCACGACCTGCGCGACTGGACGTACGACCGGCACAACACGGTCGACGACACCCCGTACGGCGGCGGCCCCGGCATGGTCATGAAGACCGAGCCCTGGGGCGATGCGCTGGACGAGGTGCTGGCCGCCGGCTACGAGGCGGGGGCGTCGGGCCCGGTCCTGGTCGTGCCCACGCCCAGCGGCCGGCCCTTCACCCAGCAGGTCGCGGTCGAGCTGTCCGAGCGGCCCTGGCTGGTCTTCACGCCCGCCAGGTACGAGGGCATCGACCGGCGGGTGGTGGACGAGTACGCGACCCGGATGCCGGTCTACGAGGTGTCCATCGGGGACTACGTCCTGGCCGGTGGCGAGGCCGCCGTCCTGGTGATCACGGAAGCCGTCGCCCGGCTGCTCCCCGGGGTGCTCGGCAACGCCGAATCGCACCGGGACGACTCCTTCGCCACCGGCGCGATGGCCGACCTGCTGGAGGGGCCCGTCTACACGAAGCCGCCCGAGTGGCGTGGCCGGGGCATCCCGGACGTCCTGCTGAGCGGCCACCACGGGAAGATCGCACGCTGGCGCAGGGACGAGGCGTTCCGTCGTACGGATCTCAACAGGCCGGATCTGCTGGAGCGCAGCGACCCCGCGTCCTTCGGCAAGAAGGACCGCGAGATGCTCTCGATCCTGGGCTGGAAGCAGGGTCCCGGAGGGCGATTTGGGCGAGAGCCCGGAGCCGTGGAAGAATAGGCCGCTGCTGTACGTCCGGCGTGCGCCCCTGCCACAGGGGGAACGACGACCGTCCGACGCGATCAGCTCCCGAAACTCATCACGATGATTCCGTCGATGACCTGTGGCATCGGCGAAGAAAGCAGAAGATCATGTCCAGCCTGCTCAACGACGTCAAGGCCGCTTCGCTCCGGTCCGACCTGCCGGCCTTCCGCGCCGGTGACACGGTCAACGTCCACGTCCGTGTCATCGAGGGCAACCGCTCGCGTATCCAGCAGTTCAAGGGTGTCGTCATCCGCCGCCAGGGTGCGGGCGTCAGCGAGACCTTCACGGTCCGCAAGGTCTCCTTCTCCGTCGGCGTCGAGCGCACCTTCCCGGTGCACAGCCCGATCTTCGAGAAGATCGAGCTCGTGACCCGCGGTGACGTCCGTCGCGCGAAGCTGTACTACCTCCGTGAGCTGCGCGGCAAGGCCGCGAAGATCAAGGAGAAGCGCGACCACTGAGTCCACAGGGCGGCCGGATAAGCTCTGGCCCCGATGGACACCGAAGCACAGCACACGGAGCGCGACCGCTCACCCGAACCGGATACGTCCGGTGAGGAGGAGCGGTCGCGCTCCGTGCGTCTCTCCGCACTGGTCGAGGGACCGTGGCGCAAGGCCGGGCTGCTGGTCCTCGTCTGCGCGGTGTTCCTGCTGCTGCTGAGTACGTATGTGGTCCAGCCGTTCCTCATCCCCAGCGGCTCCATGGAACCGGAGCTCCAGGTGGGGGACCGGGTGCTGGTGAACAAGCTGGCCTACCGGTTCGGCGACGAGCCGCGGCGCGGGGACGTGGTGGTCTTCGACGGCACCGGCTCCTTCGTACAGGACGCGCCGGCGCGGAACCCGGTGAGCCGGGTGGTGCGCGGTGCGGCGGCGGCGCTGGGACTCGTGGCGCCCACCGGTACCGATTATGTGAAGCGTGTGGTGGGGGTGGGCGGCGACCGTGTGGTCTGCTGCGACAGGCGCGGGCGGATCAAGGTGAACGGGCAGCCGGTGGACGAGCCGTACGTGTATCCCGGCAACCCGCCCTCCCAGGTGCCCTTCGACATCGTGGTGCCCGCCGGGACGCTCTGGGTGATGGGCGACCACCGCTCCCGCTCCAGCGACTCCCGCGACCATCTCGGCGATCCCGGTGGCGGGATGGTCCCGGTGGACGAGGTGATCGGGCGGGCCGGCTGGATCGGCTGGCCGGTCGGCCGCTGGACCTCGCTGGAGCGGACCGGTGCCTTCGACCGGGTGCCTGCGGCCGGCGGCCGCCATGGGTAACCGTGGGAGAGCCCGCGGCAGCGGCGCGACCGGCCAGCGGCCGGCGGCGGCTGACGGCCCCACGGGCGAGCGGTCCCTGCCCACCAGGGCCGAGCGGCGCAGACTCGCGCGCAAGGTCCAGCGGCGGCGCAGACGCTCCACGGCCCGGGAGATCCCCGTCCTCATCGTCGTGGCGGTCGTGATCGCGCTGGTGCTCAAGACGTTCCTGGTACAGGCGTTCGTCATCCCGTCGGGTTCGATGGAGGAGACGATCCGGATCGGAGACCGGGTGCTGGTGGACAAGCTCACCCCCTGGTTCGGCTCGAAGCCGCAGCGCGGCGACGTCGTCGTCTTCAAGGACCCGGGCCACTGGCTGCCGCCGGGGGAGAGCACCACGCAGGACTCCTCGTTCCCCGTCAAGCAGCTCAAGGCCGGCCTGACTTTCATCGGGCTGTTGCCGTCGAACGACGAACAGGACCTGATCAAGCGGGTCATCGGGGTCGGCGGGGACACCGTGAAGTGCTGCGACAAGGACGGCAGGGTCACCGTCAACGGCACGCCCCTGAACGAGCCGTATCTCCATCCGGGAAACCCGCCGTCCGAGCTGAAGTTCGAGGTGAAGGTCCCGGCGGGGCGGCTCTTCGTGATGGGTGACCACCGGTCCAACTCGGCGGATTCCAGGTTCCATCTGGACGAGCCGTACCACGGGACGGTGCCGGTGAGCGGTGTGGTGGGGCGGGCGGTTGTCATCGCCTGGCCGCTGGGACACTGGAGCCGGCTCAAGGAGCCGGCCACCTTCGCGTCGGTGGCGTCCGCGTCGGTGGCGTCCGCGCCGCTGGCGTCCGTGTCGGGGGCGGCGGCGTCCGGGGCCATGGATCCGCAAAGCCCCGGTCAGCAGCGGCTCGTGGCTCAGGATCGGCACGTAAACTTCCCGCTCCCGACTCCTGCGGAACTTCCGCTCGTTATGGGAGTGGTGGGCCTGCGTCTCCCCGGAGGCAGGCGACGGCACGGAGTGAGGAGTGGATGTGGGGGACGTGGCGGTCGGCGCGCGATCCGGACACGAAGAGCCAGAGGACCGGCCAGGGCCGCCCGTTGGTGGCGAGGGAACGGAAGCCTCTGACGGCGGGAGGTCCGACAGGGCCGGTGGCCAGCACAGGGCCGGCGGCCGGCAGGAAGGGCCCGGCGGACCCGGCGGGCCGTACGGTCCGGACGATGGCGACGGGAACGGCGAAGGCACCGGGAGCACCCGGACGAAGGAACCGAAGAAACAGCGCTCCTTCTGGAAGGAGCTGCCGCTCCTCATCGGTATCGCGCTGGTCCTGGCCCTGTTGATCAAGACCTTCCTGGTCCAGGCGTTCTCGATCCCGTCCGACTCGATGCAGGACACCCTGCAGCGCGGCGACCGGGTGCTGGTCGACAAACTGACGCCGTGGTTCGGCTCGGAGCCCGACCGGGGCGATGTCGTGGTGTTCCACGACCCGGGCGGCTGGCTGGAGGGCGAGCCGACCCCGACGCCGAACGTGGCGCAGAAGTTCCTGAGCTTCATCGGCCTGATGCCGTCCGCGGAGGAGAAGGACCTGATCAAGCGGGTCATCGCGGTCGGCGGTGACACGGTTTCCTGCAAGAAGGGCGGCCCGGTCGTCGTCAACGGCAAGGCGCTCTCCGAGAAGTCGTACATCTACCCGGGCAACACCCCGTGCGACGACCAGCCGTTCGGGCCGATCCATGTGCCCAAGGGCCGGATCTGGGTGATGGGCGACCACCGCCAGGACTCGCTCGACTCCCGCTACCACCAGCAACTGCCCGGTGGTGGCACGGTGTCCGACAAGGAGGTCGTCGGACGGGCCTTCGTCGTGGCCTGGCCGGTCAACCGCTGGTCGTGGCTGGGCGTTCCGAGCACCTTCGACCAGAAGGGCATCAACGCCGCAGGTGCGGCCGTTCCCGGCGCGCTGGGACTCGCGGGGGCGTTGCCGCTGGTGATCCGGCGCAGGCGCAGGCTGACCCGCGACGGTACTGCCGGGTAAGGTGCCGTCCCAGGTTGTCGATCTCCGATACGGGGGAGCGCTGGGATGAGCGGAACAGTACGTACGAGTGGCGGAGGCCGGCTCGGCAGTGCGCTGTCGGGCCTGGCCGTGGCCATCGGCTGCGTGCTCTTTCTCGGAGGGTTCGCGTGGGGCGCGGTGGAGTACAAGCCGTACACCGTGCCGACCGACTCGATGACCCCGACCGTGCAGGTCGGGGACCGGGTACTGGCACAGCGAATAGACAGCAGCACGGTGCGCCGCGGGGACGTGGTGGTGTTCAAGGACCCCGACTGGGGCGATATGCCGATGCTGAAGCGGGTGGTCGGGGTCGGCGGCGACAAGGTCGCCTGCTGCGACACCCGGGGCCGGCTCACCGTGAACGGCAAGGGCATCGACGAGCCGTATCTCAAGGCCGATTCGCTCTCCAAGGGGCGGGCATCCGCGGCCGGTTTCACGGTGCAGGTGCCCGAGGGCAGGCTCTTCCTGCTCGGTGACGAGCGCACCAACTCGATGGACTCACGCGTCCACCTCCAGGACGCGGACCACGGCTCGGTCCCGCGCTCGACCGTGTCGGGTCGGGTGGACGCCATCGCCTGGCCGCTGAGCGGCGGAATGATGGAGCGGCCGAAGGGCTTCGCCGCGCTGCCCGGCGGGGTCTCGCAGCCGGGACCGCTGAAGCTGGTGGTGGCGGCCGTACTGGCCGGGGTCGTGCTGATTCTCGGCGGGGCGGTCTACGGACCGATCGCGGGGCGGCTCGGCCGCAGCAGGAAGGTGCCCGCCGATGTCGGCTGAGTTGCGGAAGGTCGCCCGCGTCATCCTGCTCGATCCGGCCGACCGGGTGCTGCTGATGCACGGGTTCGAGCCCGCCGATCCGGCCAGTACCTGGTGGTTCACTCCCGGTGGCGGCGTCGAGGCGGGGGAGACCCACGAGGAGGCCGCGCTCCGCGAGGTGCGGGAGGAGACCGGCATCGACACGGTGGAACTCGGCCCGGTGCTGTGGACCCGGGAGTGCTCGTTCCCGTTCGACGGGCGGCGCTGGAACCAGGATGAACGGTATTTTCTGGGGCGAACCACTCGGACGGCGACCGCCCTGGACGGACTGACCCCGCTGGAGCAGCGCAGTGTCGCGGGGCTGAGGTGGTGGACTTCCGCCGAACTGTCCGCGACGCGTGAGACGGTGTACCCGACCAGGCTCGCCGGGCTGCTGCGCACGCTGCTCGACGAGGGTCCCCCGGCTGCACCGGTGGTCCTGGCCCCGGAAAACGTCTAGGGGTGCGGGGAGCGGCGCACAATAGGGGGACGCACGGCTGAAGGGGAACATGCCATGAGCGCCGAGGACCTCGAGAAGTACGAGACCGAGATGGAGCTGAAGCTCTACCGGGAGTACCGCGACGTTGTCGGCCTGTTCAAATATGTGATCGAGACCGAGCGGCGCTTCTACCTCACCAATGACTACGAGATGCAGGTGCACTCCGTACAGGGCGAGGTTTTTTTCGAGGTGTCGATGGCTGATGCCTGGGTCTGGGACATGTACAGGCCGGCCAGGTTCGTCAAGCAGGTACGTGTGCTGACGTTCAAGGATGTGAACATCGAGGAACTCAACAAGAGTGACCTCGAACTTCCGGGTGGCTGAGTTCCGGGTGGCTGAGTTGTCCACAACCGGCGAGTAATCCACCAAGATCCACACGCTGGAGGCCGGGGCGGCAGAGTCGGTGCCGGAGGTGGTGCCGGATGAACGCACGGGGGGCACTCGGGCGGTACGGCGAGGAGCTGGCGGCGAGGACGCTGGCCGGAGCCGGAATGACCGTCGTCGAGCGGAACTGGCGGTGCAGGTCGGGCGAGATCGACATCGTGGCGCGGGACGGCGACGCACTCGTCGTCTGCGAGGTGAAGACCCGCAGAGAAGGCTCTTTCGAACATCCGATGGCCGCGGTCACCCCGGTCAAGGCCGGCCGGCTCAGACATCTCGCCGAGTGCTGGCTCGCGGCCAACGGCGGAGCGCCCGTCGGCGGGGTACGGATCGATCTGATCGGCGTGCTGCTGCGCAGGCGTGGGGCGCCGCTCGTCGAGCATGCGCGGGGGGTGGCCTGATGGGCTTCGCGCGTGCGTGTTCGGTCGCTCTGGCCGGTGTCGACGGTGTGGTGGTGGAGGTCCAGGCGGACCTCGAACCGGGTATCGCCGCCTTCACGCTGGTGGGGCTCCCGGACAAGAGCCTGGTCGAGAGCCGGGACCGGGTCAGGGCCGCGGTGGTGAACTCGGGCGCCGAGTGGCCGCAGAAGAAGCTCACCGTCGGGCTGAGCCCGGCGTCGGTGCCCAAGAGCGGCAGTGGCTTCGATCTGGCCGTCGCCTGCGCCGTGCTGGGGGCGGCCGAGCGTATCGACCCGAAGGAGATCGCCGATCTGGTGCTCATCGGGGAGCTGGGGCTCGACGGCCGGGTCAGGCCGGTGCGCGGCATCCTGCCCGCCGTGCTGGCGGCCGCCGAAGCGGGATACCGGCGGGTCGTGGTCCCGGAGCAGACCGCAGGGGAGGCGTCACTGGTGCCCGGTGTCTCGGTGCTCGGGGTGCGGAGCCTGCGCCAGCTCGTCGCCGTACTGACCGGTGAGCCGGTCCCCGACGAGGCGGCCCCGGTGCAGGGGCGGCCGGACTCGATGCTGGCCGGGCTGATGGTGCCGGGCGCCGGGGCCGGTACCGGACTCACCCTGGGCGCGGGCCCTGGCGCGGGGCCCGATCTCGCGGACGTGGCGGGACAGCCCGCGGCCAGGAAGGCACTGGAGGTCGCCGCCGCAGGGGCCCACCATCTGCTGCTGCACGGACCGCCCGGCGCGGGCAAGACCATGCTGGCCGAGCGGCTCCCGGCGATCCTGCCACCGCTGACCAGGCGGGAGTCCCTGGAGGTGACCGCGGTCCACTCGGTGGCCGGCATCCTCCCACCGGGGGAGCCACTGATCGGGACCGCGCCCTACTGCGCGCCGCACCACTCGGCGACCATGCAGTCACTGATCGGCGGCGGCAACGGCCTGCCACGGCCTGGAGCAGTGTCCCTGGCGCACCGCGGCGTCCTCTTCCTCGACGAGGCACCCGAATTCTCCGTCCGGGTCCTCGACGCGCTCCGCCAGCCGCTGGAGTCCGGACATGTGGTCGTCGCGCGAAGCGCCGGGGTGGTGCGTCTGCCCGCCGGATTCCTGATGGTGCTGGCCGCCAACCCCTGCCCCTGCGGCCGCCACACGATGAACGGTTCCGGGTGCGAATGCCCGCCGTCGGCCGTCCGGCGCTACCAGTCCAGGCTCTCCGGCCCACTCCTCGACCGGGTGGACCTCCGGGTCGAGGTGGAGCCGGTGCGCCGCTCGGACCTCATGGGCCAGGGCGACGCGGGCGAGTCGTCGGCCGCCGTGGCCGTACGGGTACGGGAGGGCCGTGAGCGGGCGGCCGCGCGGCTCGCCGGTACGCCGTGGACCACCAACAGCGAGGTGCCGGGCCATGAGCTGCGGACCCGCTGGACGGCGGCGCCGGGTGCGCTCGCGGTGGCCGAGCGGGACATGGAGCGGGGGCTGCTCACCGCCCGTGGTCTCGACCGGGTGCTGAGGGTGGCCTGGACGGTCGCCGACCTGGCGGGCCGCGACCGGCCGGGTGCCCAGGACGTCGGGCTGGCGCTCCAGCTGCGTACCGGAGTGGACCGCGGGGCGCTCCTCGCCGCCGGGAAGGACAGCGGATGAACGCGACGGACACCGGCGGGGACGAGCGGGCGGCCCGGGCCGCGCTGACCAGGATCATCGAGCCGGGCGACGAGCTGGGCGGGCGGTGGCTGCGTGAGCTGGGGCCCGTGGAGCTGTGGCGGAGGCTGCGCTCCGTGGCGGACGGCGGGGAGGCGGCGTTCCCAGGGATGAGCGCCAAACGGCTTGCCGGATACCGGCTGCGGGCGGCCGCCACGCGACCCGAGCGGGACCTGCGGGACGCTGCGGCGGGCGGTGGGCGGTTCATCTGCCCGGGCGACGAGGAATGGCCGGCCCAGCTCGACGACCTGGGGGACGCGCGGCCGATCGGGCTCTGGGTGCGGGGCAGGCCCCATCTGCGGATATGGGCGCTGCGCTCCGTCGCCGTGGTCGGCGCCCGGGCGTGTACGGCCTACGGGGCGCACATGGCGGCCACCCTGGGCTCCGGCCTCGCCGAGCTGGGCTGGGTCGTCGTGTCGGGTGCCGCGTTCGGTGTGGACGGCGCCGCCCACCGCGGCGCGCTCGCCGCGGGCGGGGCGACCATCGCGGTGCTGGCCTGCGGAGTCGACACGGTCTATCCGCGCGGCCACGCCGAGATGATCCGGCGGATCGCGGAACAGGGGCTGCTCATCAGCGAGTTGGCGCCGGGGGACCACCCCACGCCCAGCCGGTTCATCCTCCGCAACCGTGTGATCGCCGCCCTCACCCGGGGGACCGTGGTCGTCGAGGCCGAGTACCGCAGCGGCTCACTGGCCACCGCGCGCAGCGCGCAGCAACTGGGCCGGTACACGATGGGCGTGCCCGGGCCGGTCACCAGCGGCCTCTCCGCCGGAGTGCACGAACTGCTGCGCGGCGGTGGCGTACTGGTCACGGACGCGGCCGAAGTCGCCGAGCTGGTGGGGGACATCGGTGATCTGGCACCCGCCAGACGCGGTCCGGTCCTGCCCAGGGACCTGCTGGGCCCGGGCGCCACCCGGGTTCTTGAGGCGCTTCCCGGCCACGGTGCGATGAACGGACGCGATGTGGCCCGTGAGGCGGGGACGACGGCCGATGAGGCGCTCGCCAGGTTGTACGAACTCCACTCGTTGGGGTTCGTTGAACGGCGAAGTGAAGGATGGCAGTTGGCGTCCGGGGTACCACAGATCACCGACGCGCGGCGAGGCGATGCTTGATCTGGGGCAATCGGGTGAAAAGGTGATGTCACAGCCTCGGCAGGGGCCTTCCGGCATCACCTCCCGGACACGGTCCACGCGATGACGTCACACAGGTGCTATGACGTACACATCGCGCCCTGCGATGCTCCAGTCACGCTACGCTCACGAGGAATCCGGCTCAAAACAAGTCCCACGCAGGTCCCAGCAGAACGGCTCAAGGCAACGAATGCCCCAGCACACGTCCGGGTCTGACCGCGCGGCAGCGCCACCGGCTGCACGTGGCCATATTCGGCCCCCCGCGCCGTCGTCGCTCGATGAGCTGTGGCGGTCGTACAAGTCGACGGGCGACAAACGGCTGCGCGAGCAGCTGATCCTGCACTACTCGCCCCTGGTGAAGTACGTCGCGGGCCGGGTCAGCGTGGGGCTGCCGCCCAATGTCGAACAGGCCGACTTCGTGTCGTCGGGCGTCTTCGGGCTGATCGACGCCATCGAGAAGTTCGACATCGAGCGGTCCATCAAGTTCGAGACCTATGCGATCACCCGGATCCGCGGGGCGATGATCGACGAACTCCGCGCGCTCGACTGGATTCCCCGGTCGGTCCGGCAGAAGGCACGCGCCGTCGAGCGCGCCTACGCCACGCTGGAGGCCCAGCTGCGCCGCACCCCGTCCGAGACCGAGGTCGCGGCCGAGATGGGCATCGCCGTCGAGGAACTGCACGCGGTCTTCAGCCAGTTGTCCCTGGCGAACGTGGTGGCCCTGGACGAGCTGCTGCACGTCGGCGGTGAGGGCGGCGACCGGCTGAGCCTGATGGACACCCTGGAGGACACCGCAGCGGACAACCCGGTCGAGCTGGCCGAGGGCCGCGAGCTGCGCAGACTGCTGGCCCGCGCGATCAATACGCTGCCCGACCGGGAGAAGACCGTCGTCACCCTCTACTACTACGAGGGCCTCACACTCGCCGAGATCGGCCATGTCCTCGGGGTCACGGAGAGCCGCGTCAGCCAGATCCACACCAAATCAGTCCTGCAGCTTCGCGCCAAGCTGTCGGACGTCGGCCGCTGATCCCGCAGGCGAATCGTCCCTGCCGGAACGGCTTCCGTAAAGTGGGCCCGTGCCCAGGATTCGAGCGGCCTCCGTGGCCGAACACCGAACCATGCAGCGCAGCGCCCTGCTGGACGCCGCCCGCACCCTCCTCTCCGAAGGCGGCACGGAGGCGCTGACCTTCCCCGCCCTCGCCGAGCGCACCGGCCTCGCGCGCTCCTCCGTCTACGAGTACTTCCGCTCGCGCGCCGCTGTGGTGGAAGAGCTCTGCGCCGTCGACTTCCCGGTCTGGGCCGCGGAGATCGAGTCCGCGATGGAGCGGGCCCCTGATCCGGCCGGCAAGGTCGAGGCGTATGTCCGCCAGCAGCTTGCCCTGGTCGGGGACCAGCGCCACCGGGCCGTCGTGGCCATCTCGGCCGGTGAGCTCGACGCGGGCGCCCGCGAGAAGATCCGTGCCGCACACGGCGGTCTGATCGCGATGATCGTCGAGGCGCTCGAAGCCCTGCGTCACGACCAGCCGAGGCTGGCGGCGATGCTCCTCCAGGGAGTGGTGGACGCGGCAGTGCGGCGTATCGAGACGGGGTCGGCCGAGGACCCCGCCGTGGTGGCCGATGCGGCTGTCGCGATGGCACTGGGCGGTGTCCGGGGCTGACCTTCGCCCGGTTTGCCCCGGACGCCGTCCAGTGATCTCCGGGCTCTGCCGCTGTGTTCGGCGGGCCCTGCCTGATCTGGGGGAATTGCCTGACCTCCGGGGCGCGCTTGATTTCCGGGGCTTGCTTGATCTCCGGCGTTTGCTTGATCTCCGGGATTCCGAATACGGGCAGCAGTCTGGACGGCCCCTGATGCAGCAGGCCGGGCGGGAGCAGCGACAGCGGGTTCAGATAGCTGTCACCGCGCAGCAGCCCCCAGTGCAGGCAGCCCGTAGGGCAGTGGGACGGCCCGGCCTCCCGTACGGCGACCGGCCGGCCCGCGGTGACCTTGTCCCCGGTACTGACGAGCGCCCGGACCGGTTCGTAGGTGGTGCGCAGGGGCGTACCGGCCACCGAGATGGTCAGGACGCCATGACCGGCCACCCGGCCCGCGAACGTGACCCGGCCGGAAGCGGCCGCCAGTACCGGTGTGCCGGGTGGGGCGGCCAGGTCGATCCCACGGTGCCCCGGCCCGTACGGGGAGGCGGGCGGGTCCCAGCCGTGGACGATCCGCGGACGGCCGCCCACCGGCCAGCTGCGGTCAGCCGCCGGAACGGATCCCGCCGGAACAGGGCCCGCCGGAACAGGGCCCGCCGGGGCGGGCCCCGCCCGAACGGCGCCGGATCCCGATAACGCCGACTTCGCCGGCATCGGTGACGTCACCGATGCCGCCGTCGTCCCTGACACGGCTGACACGGCTGACACGGCTGACACGGCTGACACGGCCGACACCGCAGGCACAGCAGGCGCCAGCACCGTGCAGCACACCACCCCGAGGCGCACGAGACGGCTGAGGTGCCCGATACGGCTGAGGTGCCCGAGATGGCTGAGGAGCACGAGGCGCACGAGGCGCGTGAAGGGCACGAGGCGCGTGAAGGGCCGGACGAGTCCGGAGGGCGCGAGGAACATGGGACAACCGTCCCCCCGTACGCCGCTTCGTGGGGATCATGGCCGGTATCTGTGGACTACCAGCCGGTTGTGGACATCGCCGTCACCCGGCACCCACCGGGTCCCGTACACTTCTGGTGGCGATCCGGGTCACCGGGTCGACTTCGCACGCCCCCCATCACCCCATCAGCGGTCGATGGACGCGCCTCTCGGTCCCTCGTGGCACGGCGCGTGTGGGCGTCAGGCGCGACAGCAAACCTGCGGTCGCGACAACCGAGTACATCAAGGAGTACGGCCATGGCCGTCGTCACGATGCGGGAGCTGCTGGAGAGCGGCGTCCACTTCGGTCACCAGACCCGTCGTTGGAACCCGAAGATGAAGCGCTTCATCTTCACGGAGCGCAACGGCATCTACATCATCGACCTGCTCCAGTCGCTGTCGTACATCGACCGCGCCTACGAGTTCGTCAAGGAGACCGTCGCCCACGGCGGCTCCATCATGTTCGTGGGTACCAAGAAGCAGGCCCAGGAAGCCATCGCCGAGCAGGCGACGCGCGTGGGCATGCCCTACGTCAACCAGCGTTGGCTCGGCGGCATGCTGACCAACTTCTCCACCGTCTACAAGCGCCTTCAGCGTCTGAAGGAGCTTGAGCTCATCGACTTCGAGGACGTGGCCGCCTCCGGCCTCACCAAGAAGGAGCTCCTGGTCCTCTCGCGTGAGAAGGCCAAGCTGGAGAAGACTCTCGGTGGTATCCGCGAGATGCAGAAGGTGCCCAGCGCCGTCTGGATCGTCGACACCAAGAAGGAGCACATCGCCGTCGGTGAGGCGCGCAAGCTCCACATCCCGGTCGTCGCGATCCTCGACACCAACTGCGACCCCGACGAGGTCGACTACAAGATCCCGGGCAACGACGACGCGATCCGCTCCGTCACCCTGCTCACCCGCGTGATCGCCGACGCCGTCGCCGAGGGCCTCATCGCCCGCTCCGGCGCTGCGACCGGCGACCAGAAGCCGGGCGAGAAGGCCGCTTCCGAGCCGCTCGCCGAGTGGGAGCGTGACCTGCTCGAGAAGAAGGACGGCGCCGAGGTCGTCCAGACCTCCGCCGAGACCGAGAAGGTCGCTGACGCCGAGGCCGCCGCTGAGACCCCGGCC
>NZ_JAAGLN010000152.1 GCF_010548145.1 Streptomyces sp. SID10853 | reverse complement strand
GGCTCCGGCGGACGCCAGGGCCGGGGCCGCCATCGCCAGCGACGCGGCCAGCGCCGTCAGGGCGAGCCTCCCGCCGTGCCGTACTGCTCTGCTGTGCATCCGTACTCCCTCTGCCGGTGACCGTCCGTGCTGTCGCCGTGCCAAACGGCACCGGGCGGGCCGAGGGTGCGGCGCCTCACCCGGTTGAACGCGCGGTGGCGCGGGCGCCCGAGCAGCCCGAGCAGTCGCCTGAGCGCCGCCGTCCGGCCGCGCACCGGGGCCGGAATACGGACGGGGGGCCGACCGTTGTACGATTCAGTTCAACATTCAACTATCGACTTCGAGAGGTGTGAGCGCGATGCAGTTCGGAATCTTCACCGTCGGCGACGTCACGACCGACCCGACCACGGGGAAGGCGCCGTCCGAGCACGAGCGGATCAAGGCGATGGTCGCCATCGCGCTCAAGGCCGAGGAGGTCGGGCTCGACGTCTTCGCGACCGGTGAGCACCACAACCCGCCGTTCGTGCCGTCGTCCCCCACCACGCTGCTCGGCCATATCGCGGGCCGCACCGAGAACATCATCCTCTCCACCTCCACCACCCTCATCACGACGAACGACCCGGTGAAGATCGCCGAGGACTACGCGATGCTCCAGCATCTGGCCGACGGCCGCGTCGACCTGATGATGGGGCGCGGGAACACCGGCCCGGTCTACCCGTGGTTCGGGCAGGACATCCGCCAGGGGATCCCGCTCGCCGTGGAGAACTACGCACTGCTGCACGAGCTGTGGCGCAACGACGTCGTGGACTGGGAGGGCAAGTTCCGTACACCGCTGCAGAGCTTCACCGCCACGCCGCGGCCCCTCGACGGTGTGCCGCCGTTCGTCTGGCACGGCTCGATCCGCAGCCCCGAGATCGCCGAGCAGGCCGCGTACTACGGCGACGGCTTCTTCGCCAACAACATCTTCTGGCCGAAGGACCACTTCAAGCGGCTGATCTCGTTCTACCGGGAGCGCTTCGCCTTCTACGGGCACGGGACGCCCCAGCAGGCCGTCGTGGGCCTCGGCGGCCAGGTGTTCATGCGGAAGAACTCGCAGGACGCCGTACGGGAGTTCCGGCCGTACTTCGACAACGCACCGGTGTACGGGCACGGCCCCTCGCTGGAGGAGTTCACCGAGCAGACACCGCTGACCGTCGGCAGTCCGCAGGAGGTCATCGACAAGACGCTGGCCTTCCGGGACTCCTTCGGTGACTACCAGCGGCAGCTCTTCCTGATGGACCACGCGGGGCTGCCCCTGAAGACCGTCCTCGAACAGCTCGACATCCTCGGCGAAGAGGTCGTGCCGGTGCTGCGCGAGGAGTTCGCGAAGGGCCGGCCGGCGGAGGTGCCGGACGGGCCCACCCATGCGGCACTGGTCGCCGCGCGTGACGGCGGCCGGGTGGCCGGGAGCGAGGAGGTGGCGGCATGACCGCCGTGAAACTGGTGGCCGTCTCGGCCGGTCTCGGCCGGCCGTCGTCGACCAGGCTGCTGGCCGACCGGCTGACGCAGGCCACGGCCGGCGCACTCGACGGCAGGGAGACCGAGGTCCGGGTCGTGGAGATACGCGATCTGGCGACCGCCATCGCCAACCACCTGGTGACCGGTTTCCCGGACCCCGTCCTGCGCGATGCCATCGACGCGGTGACGGGAGCGGACGGGCTGATCGCGGTGACGCCGGTCTTCACCGCCTCGTACAGCGGGCTCTTCAAGTCGTTCTTCGACCTGATCGACAACACGGCGCTGGCCGGTACGCCGGTGCTCGTCGCCGCGACCGGTGGCACCGCGCGCCATTCGCTCGTACTGGAACACGCGATGCGCCCGCTCTTCGGCTACTTGCGGGCGGTGGTCGTCCCGACCGCCGTGTACGCGGCATCCGAGGACTGGGGTTCGGACGGCGACGCCGACGGCAGCCTGCCCGACCGCATCGAGCGGGCCGGGCGGGAGCTGGCCGCGCTGATGGCGGGCCGGCCGGCTGCCGACCCCGTCCGCACGGACGGCACCTCCGGGGATGGTGCCCTTGGCGAGGGCGCCAGTGCGGACAGTGCCCATGCGGACAGTGCCCATGCGGACCGTGTCCATGCGGACCGTGCCCATGGAGACGGCCTCGGTGCGGACAGCCTCCGTGCGGACGAGGACGACATCTACGCGAACGTGGTGCCGTTCGCACAGCAGCTGGCCGGGCTCCGCACCGACTGAACCGCGAGAGCTGACCCCGTGGGGCCGACCCGCGCCGACCGGCCCCCGCGCGCCGGGGGAGTGGCCGGTGCGCTCGGCCGATCGGGGGAGAATGCCGGAACACCGGAATAGGGGCCGGGCCGGAGCCGGTTGGAGTCTCCATGACTTCTGAGACCTCTGACGTACACGCGCGTTTCGGCACCATCGGCATCTGGAGCGGGGCCCTGCACCCCGCCGACCCCGGCCGCCGCGGTGAAGTGTCCGAGGCCGTGGCCGAGCTGGACGAGCTCGGCTACGGCACCCTCTGGATCGGCGGCAGTCCCTCCATGGAAGAGGTGGTGCCCGTCGTCGACGCGACGCGGCGCATCACCGTCGCCACCGGCATCCTCAGCATCTGGCAGCACAGCGCTGCCGATGTCGCGGAGCAGATCGCCCGGATCGAGAAGCGCCACCCGGGCCGGTTCGTGCTCGGTATCGGGGTCAGCCATGACGCCCTCACCCCGCAGTACGCCCGGCCGTACTCGGAGATGGTCGCCTACCTCGATGCCCTGGACGCCGCGTCCGACCCGGTGCCCGCCGCCCGCCGGGTGCTGGCCGCGCTCGGCCCGAAGATGCTGAAGCTGTCCGCCGCGCGTGCCGCCGGGGCGCACCCCTATCTGGTCACCGCCGAGCACACCGCGCAGGCCCGCGCCACCCTCGGCCCCGACGCCCTCCTGGCCCCCGAGCTGAAGGTGGTACTCGACACCGACCTCGACCGGGCGCGCACCGTCGCACGGGAAACGCTGTCGATGTACCTGCAACTCCCCAACTACACCAGCAATCTGCTGCGGCTCGGCTTCGAGGAAGCCGACTTCACCGGGGGCGGCAGCAACCGGCTGCTCGACGCGCTCTTCGCCCTGGGCGACCTGGATACGGCGCGGGCCCGGGTCGACGCCTACCGCGCGGCGGGCGCCGACCATGTGGCGCTCCAGGTGCTGACGGCAGACCCGCACAGCGATCTGCCGCGCGCCGAGTGGCGCGAGCTGGCGGCGGCCTTCTCCCTCGGCCGGCCCTGACCGTACCGGAGAACGGACGGAGAACGTACCGAACGGATCATTCACCACGTATCGACGGCCCCGCGGCCCTGACCGCGGGGCCGTCGCCGTCGTCCTGGGGAACTGGCCCGCGGTACCTGCCTATTGACGCCTCCGTCCGCCCGCTCCTAAGGTCTCGAACCACTCGACATGTGACGTCTGATGTCATGTGTCGAATGATTTGTGGTCCTTCTTGTCCCCTCGTCCTTCAACTCCCCTCTCGCACCAAGGAGCGTCCGAGCAGATGGCATTGACGTGGAGAGCACCAGCAGCCTTGCGGAGACTGGTCGTTGCCCTGTCGGCGGTGGTGGCGACGCTCGCCGCGGCCACGGTGGCGACGACGGGCCCGGCCCTCGCCGCGGACGGCAGCCAGTCGGCCGTGGTCAGCCAGGACTGCACCAGCAGCCGGATCCGGGTGGCGCTGCTCAACCCCACCGACGCGGCGACCACCTTCACGGTGACCTGGGCCGGTACCGGGACCTGGACCCGCACGGTGGCCGCCGGTGACCGTACCGATCTGTACTTCTCCAAGCCCAGTGGTACGGACTACTCGTTCCGCACCACCACACCCCAGGGCCTGGACAGGACCACGACGGGCACCCTGGACTGCAGCCGGTCGATGGCCGCGCAGATCAGCGCGGAGTGTCCGCGCAACGCCGACGGCTCGCTGCCCGCGGCCCACCGGCTGAAGCTCACCCTGGTCAACCGGTCCGACACCTCGAAGACCTTCACCGTGGCGTGGGAGGGACGCTCCGGCTCGCCCTGGACCCGGACCGTCGCGGCGCGCAGCTCGGACGACACCCTGTCCTGGACGGCCGACGACGGAACCGCGTACCGGATCAGGACGACGGCCACCGGCTTCGACCGCACCGAGAGCGGGACCGTGCACTGCGGACTGGCCGCGGGGACGCCCGGGATGAACGCCCAGACGCTCTTCTCCGCCCACACGTCCACCACTGCGGGAACCGCGATCACGGGCCTGAACCGCGCCAAGGCGGACGGCAGCGGCTACGAGAGCTACACCGGCACCGCCAAGTCGGTCCGTATCCCGTCGATGGCCGTCACCAACAACGGCACCGTCATCGCCATGGCCGACGCCCGTATCGACAGCTCCAGCGACCTGGGCGGCGGCAGCAACAACATCCAGGTGGCCATGCGGCGCAGCACCGACGGCGGCGCCACCTGGACCGGCGCGTCCGCGGTCGCGCACGCGGCGACCACCAGCGAGGGGTACGGCGACAGCAGCCTCCTGGTGGACCGTTCCGCCGGGGCGGACGGCAAGGTCTTCGCGTTCATCAACTACTCGCCCGCGCCCGGCATCGGCTACGCGGGCTCGAAGGCCGGCTCGAACTCGGCGACCGACCCCACCGCCCTGCACATCCGGGTGATCTCCTCCACGGACAACGGCGCCACCTGGAGCAGCCCGGTGGATCTGAACCCGCAGGTCAAGAACGTCGCGTGGGCCGGGATGTTCGCCTCTTCGGGGCATGGCATCCAGCTCTCCGACGGCCGTCTCGTCCAGCCGATCGTCTACCACCAGGACGGGGCCGACCACGCGGGCAACATCTACTCCGACGACCACGGCGCGACCTGGCACGCGGGCGCGTCGGCGGCGAGCGGTGTGAACGAGAACAAGGCCATCCAGCGCGGCAGCGGTCAGGTGGTGCAGAACCTGAGGTCCAACAGCGGAGGCAACCGCTGGTACGCCACCGCCGCGGACACGGCCGCCGGCCGGAACGTCGCGGGCGCCTTCGGTCCGGCCTGGAACTCCGGTCTGATCGACCCCGGTTGCAACGCGGACGAGATCTCGTACCTCAGGCCCACCGATGTCGGCGCCGGCGGATATCCCACCCTCACCCCCGTCACGGTGCAGAGCAACAACGCGTCGGCGGCCGACCGTGACGAGCTGACCGTGCGGATGAGCGAGGACGACGGTGTGACCTGGCCGCACCAGGTGCTGATCAAGTCGGGCGCGGCCGGCTATTCGACGACGGCGGTCCTCAACAACGGGGTGATCGGCGACCTCTACGAGATCGGTGACACCGGGGGCATCGTCTTCAGCAGCTTCACTCCCGACTGGGCACGGCAGTCCTGATCGGTCACGACCGCCCGGCACGTGACCAGGTGCACGGCAGGCCGATGACCAAAGAGACAGAGACAACAGAGACAACAGAGATGACAGAGACAACAGAGACGACAGAGGAGATGCGGCAGACATGAATCCAGGACCGGGCGGCACGCCGCTCAGCCGACGGGCGCTGGCCGTGATGGCGGCAGCGGGCACCGCGACCGCCATCGCTCCCGCCGTTCCCGCGCGTGCGGCCACGGCCGCGACGGGCCTCCCGGTCCTGGCCGTGGACGCCGACTGGGCGGCAGTACTGGCGGCCTCGCCGCAGGTGCAGCTGGTACCGGGCGCCACTTACACCCTGTCGTCCACGGTCGAACTGCCCGACGGCTGCCGCATCGTGGGCAACGGCGCTACGGTCACGGTCACCGGTGACACGGTCGGCGCCCTGAGAGCGACCGGCAGGCACGACATCTCGCTCACCGGTATCAGATTCCTCGGCAGAGCGGCCGATCCACTGGGCTCGGCCGCCTCCTTCGCGCATGTCGGACTCCGGCTGGAGCGCTGCACCAACGCCCGGGTCGTCGACTGCGACTTCTCGTACTGGCGGGGAGCGGGCGTCGTCGTCACCGGCTCGGCCTCCGACGACTACTTCGCCTACCGCTGCAAACTCCGGGGCAACACCTTCGAGCGCTGCTATTTCGGTGTCTCCATCGCCGACCGGAGCGAGTACTCGGTCCTCGGCGACAACACCTTCTCGTACTGCCGACTCGCCGTCTGGAACTCGTCGGGCAACTGGACGGTCAACGGCAACTCGGTGATGGGCTGCTACGGCGCCTACTACTCCTTCGCGCGCACCAGCCCGTACGGAACCCTGACGTCGGACAACTGGAACCACGGCACGCTCAGCGGCAACACCTTCAACCACTCGGACGGCGGCGCGAAGGCGCTCTGGAGCGCCAACGCGGCTTTCCCCGTCGGCGGTTCCGTACAGGACCCCGGAGCAGGCATCGTGGTCGACGGGCTGCTGCCGCCCACCTTCACCGGCAACACCCTCTGGTACACGGACATCCGGGCCAACGACCTGGCGGGCACCGGATGGCTGCTGTCGGGGTGCACCCTGTCGAACCTGACGGTCAGCTGCACCGGCACCGCCCCGGTCCGGATCGTGGGGACGCAGTCCAACGGGGCGGCGAACGCGCCCGTCCTGAGCGGACGGGTCGCGGACGTGCTGGCGGGCCTCGGCTGACGGCGGGGGAGCGGGAGGGCCCGCAGCGGTCAGCCGATCAGCTCACGGACCCGGGCCAGCTGGAGGGCGCGGTGGTGTTCGCCGCCGCCCTCGTGGCCGTTGAAGCCGTAGACCTCGACCTGCTTCGGGCCGGCGTACGAGTGGTAGGCGCCGAAGCAGGTCGACGGCGGGCAGACCGGGTCCATCAGGGCGACGGAGAAGAGAGCGGGGGCCGTGGCCCGCGCCGCGAAGTGCACGCCGTCGAAGTAGGAGAGCGTTTCGAAGACGCTGCCGGCACGGTCCCTGTGCAGCTGGAGATAGGTGGCGACCTCGGTGTACGGGCCCAGCGCAGCGCGCTCCGCCCCGCGCCGTACGTCGCACAGGAACGGCACGTCGGGCAGGACACCGGCCAGCCCCGGCACGAGCGCGGACACGGCGAGTGCGATCCCGCCGCCCTGGCTGTGGCCCGTCACGACCATCCGCTCGGGGTCCACCTCGGGGTGGCTGCGGGCGGCCTCCACACAGCGGACCGCGTCCGTGTACAGCCGCCGGTAGTAGTGGGTGTCGGGGGACTCGACGCCCCGGGTGAGGAAGCCGGGCACCGAGCCGGCGCCGCCGGGGCCTTCGTCTCCGGTGTCGCCTGCCGCAGCCGACCAGCCCTGGCCACGGGTGTCCATCAGCAGATGCGCGTAACCGGCCGATGCCCAGAGCAGGTTCTCGTGCGCCAGCCCGCGGCCGCGGCCGTACCCCAGGAACTCCACGACGCAGCCGCGGAGTTGGGGCTCCCCGGCCGGAAGGTGGAGCCAGCCGCGCACCGGTGCGCCGTCGTAGCCGGTGAAGGTCACGTCCTGGACGCGGATCTGGCCGAGGCCGCAGTCCACGGGGGTGAAGGCCGGCTCGGCCTCCGGGGCCTGAGCGAGTGTGCGGTCCCAGAAGGCGTCGAAGTCCGCCGGAGGTTTCGCTTCGGAGCGGTAGTCGAAGCACTCATCACGGGTGAGATCCGTCAGCGGCATGCGGGTAGCCCTCCACGACCTGATGTATGACGTCAGATGTCATAAGGTTTGTGACCATAGAACGGGTCCGTTCCCTCGTCAAGGTGAGGAAACGGACCCGGAGTGCCGGAGGGGGCAGGTCAGCCGGCCGCGTCGGCCTCCCTGGCCTCCTGCACCCGTCGCCTGACCGGCGCGTAGTGCTCGGCGATGGCGCGGGTGAAGGCGTCGGTGTCGCCGGCGTGGGCGGCGTGGGCGGCGTCGACGATCCTGCGGTGGTTGGCCACGGTCTCGGCCTCGTCCTTGCTGGTGATCACGCCGAGATGCGGCACGACGATGGTGTACACATCCCAGAACGCGAGCGACAACTGTCCGATCAGCTCGTTGCCGAGCGGTTCGACCAGCAGGGCGTGGAAGGCGCGGTCCGCCTCGACGAAGCCCGTGCCGTCGCCGCTCTTCGAGCGCTCCATGTCGTCCACGAGGCGGTAGAGGCTGCGGAGATGGTCGCTGTCCAGGGAGGTGAGGATGCGCTCCGCCATCCCGCGCTCGAACAGCTCGCGTACGTCCACCAGGTCGGACATGACCTTGAAGTCGTCGTCGCGGCTGAGCAGTCCGCGGAAGGTGAGCCCCTCCACCAGCGCGGAGAGGCTGAGCCTGCCGACATAGGTGCCGTGGCCGTGCCGCACCTCGACGATGTCCAGTGCGTCGAGGGTCTTGACCGCCTCGCGCACGCTCGACCGGCTCGCGCCGAGCGTGGCGCTCAGTTCGCTCTCGGTGGGCAGCGGGTCCCCCGGTCGGAGCTTGTTCTCCAGGATGTACCGCTTGATTCCCTCGCTGACCTCCTGTCTCAGCAGGGAACGCCCCTGACGCTCTTTCAGGATTTGTCGGCTCTCCACCCCTTGACCCCTCTCCTTGTCCCAGCTACGTTCACACGTTACCAGCCATCAGACATCAGACATCGGACAAATTTTCTTGTCCCGTGCCGTCGCTGTTCCGTTCCCCCGCACTAGGAGGACCCGTGTCTCGGACGACACCTGCCAGAGCCGACCGCCGCAGTTTTCTGCGCCTCGCCGGGGCGGTGGGCGCCGCCGCCGCGTTCACGGGCACGCTCGCCGCCTGCGGCGGCCCTGCCTCCACCAGGGGGGCGGGGTCCTCCAGCGGCGGCACGTCCGGGAGCGGCACGATCGAAGCCGGCATCTCCTACGCCCTGTCCACCGGCTTCGACCCGATGACCTCCTCCGGTGCCACCCCGGTCGCGGCCAACTGGCACATCTTCGAGGGCCTGGTGGACCTGGACCCGGTGACCCTCGCCGCCCGTCCGGCACTGGCCACCAGGATGCCGGTCAAGGTGAACACCACCACGTACCACGCCACACTGCGCGACGGTGCGACCTTCCACGACGGTTCGGCCGTCACACCGGACGATGTCGTCTTCAGCTTCGAACGCATCCTGGACGTGAAGAACGCGTCGCTCATGGCGCAGTTCCTGCCGTTCCTCAAGAGCGTCAAGGCTGTTGACACGAAGACCGTCGAGTTCAAGCTCAAGTACCCCTTCGCGCTGTTCCCTTCGCGCATATCGGTCGCCAAGATCGTGCCCAAGAAGATCGTCCAGGCCGATCAGAAGGGCTTCGACGCCAAGCCCGTCGGATCCGGCCCCTACCGGCTGGTCTCCGCCACCCGCGAAGACAAGATCGTCTTCAAGAAGTACGCCGCCTACAACGGCCGCTACCCGGCCAAGGCCGACGACATGGTCTGGAACCTGGTCGCCGACGCGTCCGCCCGGGTCAGCGCCATGCAGTCCGGCCGCGTCCAGGCCATCGAGGACGTGCCGTACATCGACATGGCCGGCCTGGCCAAGAAGTCCAAGGTCGAGTCGGCGCAGTCCTTCGGGAACCTCTTCCTGATGTTCAACTGCTCCAAGGCGCCCTACAACGACAAGCGGGTCCGCCAGGCCCTGCACTACGCCCTGGACACCGAGAAGATCATCAAGACCGCGATGGGCGGCGGCGCGACCGCCGCGTCCGGCTATCTGCAGACCACGCACCCCGACTACCACCGGGCCACCACGGTCTACGGATACGACAAGGCCAAGGCCCAGAAGCTGCTCAAGGACGCCGGCGTCCGCGGCCTCAAGGTGAAGCTGCTGCTCACCGACACGTCCTGGGTCCAGGACATCGCCCCGCTGATCAAGGAGTGCTGGGACGCCGTCGGCGTCACGACCACCCTCGACATCGGGCAGTCCTCCGCGCAGTACGCCAAGGTCGACCAGAACGACTTCGAGGTGCTCGTCGCCCCCGGCGACCCCTCGGTCTTCGGCAACGACGTCGACCTGCTGATGCGCTGGTTCTACGTGGGCACCTGGCCCGAGACCCGGTTCCACTGGTCGGGCACGGCCGAGGCCAGGAAGGTCGTCAAGCTGCTCGACCAGGCAGCCGAGGCCACCGACGAGACCGCGCGCAAGAAGCTGTGGACCCAGGCCACGGACATCGTCGCCGAGCAGGCCCCCCTCTACCCGGTGCTGCACCGCAAGCTGCCCACCGCATGGGACAGCAGCGCACTCTCCGGATTCAAGCCGGTCCCCACCACCGGACTGTCGTTCCTGGACGTCGCCCGCGCCTGACCGGAGCGCCGGCGCCGGCCGCACCCGGCGCCGGCCGCACCCTCCCATATCGCAAGGAACCTCACGATGGTTGCTTTCCTCCGGCTCGCTCTGCGGCGCATCGCGATGATGCCGGTGATGATCCTCGGCATCACACTGCTGGTCTTCGTGGTGCTGCAGTTCTCTCCCTCGGACCCGGCCTACAACGCCCTCGGAGAGAGCTCGACCGCAGCCGCACGCGCGGCCTTCGCACAGGCCAACGGCCTCAACGACCCGCTCCCCGTACGCTATCTCGACTTCCTCAAGGAACTGGTCCACGGGAACCTCGGTGTGACCGTACCGCCGAGCCAGCCGGTCGCCGACCGGATCTCCGTGGCCTTCCCGCTCACCCTCGAACTCACCCTGCTGGGGCTCCTCCTGGCCGTCGTGCTCGCCGTCGCGCTCGGCGTGACCGGCGCCGTCTTCCGCGACCGCTGGCCCGACCAGCTGATCCGGGTGCTGTCCATGGCCGGTGTCGCGGTGCCCTCGTTCTGGCTCGGGGTGCTGCTCATCCAGCAGTTCGCCCTGAGGTCCCCGGTCTTCCCGACCGGCGGCTACACCAACCCCGCGGACTCCTTCACCGGCTGGCTGCGCTGTATGACCCTGCCCGCCATCTCGCTGGCCGTCCCGGTGGCCGCGTCGCTGGCCCGGCTGATCCGTACCTCGATGGTCACCGAACTCGACCGTGACTACGTACGCACCGCCACCGGCAACGGGCTTCCCCGGATGCTCGTCATCCGCGGAGTGCTGCGCAACGCGCTCGTCACCCCGCTCACCGTCCTCGGTATCAAGGTCGGCTACCTGCTCAGCGGCGCGGTCGTCATCGAGGCCATCTTCGACCTGCCCGGCATGGGCAAGCTGATTCTCGAAGGTGTCACCGGGGGAGACGTGGCGCTGGTGCAGGGCACTGTCCTCACGATCGCCATCGCGTTCCTGGTCGTCAACGTCATCGTCGACCTGCTCTGTCTGCTGGTCAACCCGCGCATCAGGACGGTGTGACATGTTCACTGGCCGCCTCGGCCTCGTCAAGAGGCTCTCCCGCCCCGGCATCCGCTTCCGCTCGCTGCCGGTCACTTCCCGCATCGCCCTGTGCCTGCTGGTGGTCGTCGTGCTCGCCGCGGTCCTCGCACCGCTGCTCGCCCCCGATCCGCTCGCGACCGGCGTGCCCGTCCAGGCCCCCGGCGCACACCACTGGTTCGGCACCGACCGGGTGGGCCGCGACATCTTCGCCCGGGTCGTGTTCGGCGCCCGGTACTCGCTGATGATCGGTCTCGGCGCCACCGCCGTGGCCGTCGTACTCGGCGCGGTCATCGGGTCGTTCGCCGCCACGTCGCCCAGGTGGGGCGACGAATCGGTGATGCGCACCCTGGACATCGTCATGTCGTTCCCCCCGATCGCCCTGGCCGCCGTACTCGTCACGGTCTTCGGCTCCAGCGTGCCTGTCCTGATCTTCACCATCGCCTTCGTCTACGTCCCGTCGCTGGCCCGCGTGGTACGCGCCAACGTCCTCTCCCAGTACGGCGAGGACTACGTGGCGGCCGAGAAGGTCATCGGCGCCCGCCGCGGCTACATCGTCCGGCGCCATGTCGCGGTCAACTGCGCGGCGCCCGTCATGGTCTTCGCGACCGTGCTCGTCGCCGAAGCGATCATCTTCGAGGCGAGTCTCTCCTTCATCGGCGCGGGCGTGCAGGACCCCGAGCCCAGCTGGGGCAACGTCCTCTCGTACGGCCGGCAGATCCTGCTGTCCGGCGGCTGGTGGGCCACGCTCTTCCCCGGCCTCGTCCTGCTGGTCACCGTGCTGGCCCTCAACATCCTCTCCGAGGGCCTGACCGACGCATCGGCCGCACCGGGCCAGGCCCGCGCCGACCAGGTGGACCCGGCCGCCACCGCCGCTGTCGCCGCCGCCCCCGCACCAGCCCCGGCGGACGACGAGCCGGCCGTTGACGCGGCGGCCGAGACCGAAGCGGGAGACCGGGCCGGGCAGCGCGCGGACCGGGACACCGTGGATGTGGCGCTGTCCCGGCTGGCCGCCCAGGTGCTCCGTACGCCGTCCCGGATCAAGCCCGTGCCGGCCGCGGCGCCCGCCCTGCTCAGCGTGCGGGACCTCGCCATCCGCTTCCCGGACCGCTACGGCGACGTCCAGGTCGTCGACGGCATCTCCTTCACCGTCCACGAGGGCGAGACCCTCGGGCTCGTCGGCGAGTCGGGCTGCGGCAAGAGCATCACCAGCCTCGCCGTCATGGGGCTGCTGGCCCGCAACGCCGAGGTCAGCGGCAGCATCGAGTACCGCGGCCGGGACCTGCTCACCCTCGGCCCCGCGGAACGCCGCGCCCTGGCGGGCCCCGAGATCGCGATGGTCTACCAGGACGCGCTGTCCTCGCTCAACCCGTCCGTCCTGGTGGGGAAGCAGCTCAAGCAGCTCACCTCGCGCGGCGGCACCAAGACCCCCGCCGAACTGCTCGAACTGGTCGGGCTCGCACCGGAGCGCACCCTGCGCAGCTACCCGCACGAGCTCTCCGGCGGCCAGCGCCAGCGCGTGCTGATCGCCATGGCGCTCTCCCGCAGCCCCCGGCTGCTGATCGCCGACGAGCCGACCACCGCGCTCGACGTCACCGTGCAGGCCCAAGTCGTCGAGCTGCTGGTCGAGTTGCGCGACGAGCTGGGCTTCGCCATGGTCCTCGTCTCCCACGACCTGGCCCTGGTGGGCGACCTCGCCCACCGCGTCGCGGTGATGTACGCGGGACAGATCGCCGAAGTGGGCGCCACCCGCCCGCTGCTGACCGATCCCGCGCACCACTACAGCCGCGGCCTGCTCGGCTCGGTGACCTCCCTGGAGACCGGCTCCGACCGGCTGCACCAGATCCGGGGCGTCGTCCCCGCGCCGAAGCACTTCGGCGCCGGCTGCCGGTTCGCCTCCAGGTGCTCCGCCGCCACCGGACTGTGCCGCACCACCCCGCCCGCCCTGACCGACCGCGACGCCGGGGACCACGGCTTCGCCTGCCACCACCCGGCGGCCCCGGCGCTGCTGGAGGAGAGTGCCCGATGATCGAGCTCGAAGGCGTTCACGTCCGGCACCGCGCCCGCAGCGGCGGCCTGTTCCACCGGGACTCCGTCCACGCCCTGACGGACGCCACCCTGCGGGTCGGACAGGGGGAGATCGTCGGACTGGTGGGCGAGTCCGGCTGTGGGAAGTCCACCCTGGCGCGGGTGCTGACCGGGCTCCAGAAGCCCACCGAGGGACGGATGCTGTTCCGCGGAGAGGACCTCTGGGAGATGCCCGCGGCCCGCAGACGCCAGGAGTTCGGCTCGTCGGTCGGCGTGGTCTTCCAGGACCCGGCGACCGCGCTCAACCCGCGGATGCCGGTGGGCCGGATCCTGCGCGACCCGCTCGACGTGCACCGGCGCGGCACGGTACGCGAGCGTGAGGAGCGCGTCGAGGAACTGCTCGACCTGGTCGGGCTGCCGGGCCACACCGTCCGGTCGCTGCCCGGCCGGCTCTCCGGCGGCCAGCGCCAGCGCGTCGCCATCGCACGCGCGCTCGCCCTGGAGCCCGAGCTGATCGTCGCAGACGAGCCGACCAGCGCGCTGGACGTCTCGGTCCGCGCACAGGTGCTCAACCTGCTCATGGACCTGCGCGCACGGCTCGGCCTCGGCATGGTGTTCATCTCCCACGACATTCAGACGGTGCGCTACCTCTCGGACCGCCTTGCGGTGCTCTACCTGGGCCGGATCGTGGAACAGGGCGCCGCCTCCACCGTCGCATCGGCGCCCGCGCATCCGTACACCGAGGCACTCCTGTCGGCCACGCCCAGCCTGCTGACCGACACCGAGCGCATCGTGCTGACAGGCCCGGTGCCGTCGGCGACGAACCCGCCGACCGGCTGCCCTTTCCGTACGCGCTGCTGGAAGGCGGAGGACGACTGCGCCACCGCGTTCCCCGCGGCCACCGAAGGCGGTGGCGGTGGACACCAGTGGCACTGCGTCCACCCCCAGCCGGCCGCCGCCCTTTCCGCCACCCACACAAGGAGCACGTCTTGACCCCCCGTACGCCCGGCATCCACGGAGTCGTCCCGCCCGTCGTCACCCCGCTCACCCCCGATGGGCAGGTCGACACGCACTCCCTGGAGAAGCTGGTCGCCTTCCTCATCGACGGCGGAGTGAACGCGCTGTTCGCACTCGGCAGTTCCGGCGAGGTCGCCTACCTCACCGACCAGCAGCAGGCCACCGTCCTCGATGTGATCACCGGCGCCGCCGCCGGTCAGGTGCCGGTGCTGGCCGGAGTCATCGAGACCACCACCAACAAGGTCATCGAGCGCGCCCACGCCGCGGCCGCCCAGGGTGTCGACGCGCTGGTCGCCACCGCGCCCTTCTACACCCGCACCCACTCCACCGAGATCGACCGGCACTTCCGGCTGATCGCCGCCGCCGTCGACCTGCCGCTCTTCGCGTACGACATCCCGGTCTGCGTCAACAACAAACTGGACCGCTCGCTCATCATGTCGCTGGCCAGGGACGGGGTGCTGGCCGGCGTCAAGGACTCCAGCGGCGACGACGTGTCCTTCCGGCGGCTGGCCATCGACCTGCGGGAGCTGCCCGGCTTCGCCCTGCTGACCGGACACGAGGTAGTCGTCGACGCCATGCTGCTCGGCGGCGCCGACGGCTGCGTCCCCGGTCTCGGCAACGTCGACCCGCACGGCTACCGCCGCCTCCAGGACGCGGCGGACCGCGGCGACTGGGCCGCAGCCAAGGCCGAACAGGACCGGCTGGCCGAGCTGTTCGACATCGTCCTGGCCGCCGACCCGGCCGACTCGTCCGGTACGGCGGCGGGCCTCGGCGCGTTCAAGACCGCCCTCCAGGCCCGCGGCGTCATCGCCCACAACACGGTGAGCCCGCCCATGCGGCGCCTCAACGAGCAGGAGGCCAAGGCCATCACCGGGATCCTCGACCGGGCCGGCCTGATGTGAGAGCGGGCCGCACCCGTGCCATACCGGCCCGGACACCACGCTGACGTCTTACGGCGACGGGGACCCGGGCAGGATGATGGCTCCATGAGCGATCACGACGAGACCGCGGGCAGCCGGAGCGCTTTCGACGAGGAGGCACGACAGGTCCTCGCGACGGGTGCACGCGAGGAGAGGCTGCGCCGCCGATACCCGGTCGAGTCGGCGTCCTTCGAGCGGACCCGGATGGCGCCGTACACCGCGTACGCGGCGATGGTCCTCGAAGGCGCCGGCTGGCGGCAGATGTTTCCCGCCCAGCCGAGCGAGGACGAGGCACGGCTCGATCTGGCGGCGGTCCTGCGCGGCACCACCGAGCACCCTCAGGTGGCGGCGGTCCGCTACGCGCAGGCCGCCGACGCCGTCGAGAACGGGGCGGACCAGGTCATCCTCGGTGAGAGGGTCTACCGCATCGTGCGCGTGGAGCAGACCGTCGTCATGACCGAGTACGGACCCGAGCCGCCGCAGGGGACGGACTGCCCCTTCCCGGAGGAGTTCGACGACCGGGAGTCCGAACACTGAGGACGACCGGGGGTCCGGACACTGAACCGGCCGGCCGTCAGGCCAGTTCGGCGAGGGTGTTCCAGAACATCAGCTCGTAGCTGCGCAGCAGCCGCCCATGACGGCGGGCGGCCGCCGTGTCGAGCCCGGGCCCGCTGTCCAGCCCGGCCTGTACGGCGGCCGCCGCCTGGGCTTCGGCACCGGGCGCGGGCTCGGCGAAGAAGTCGAAGAACCCGCACGCCGCGTCGTCGAAGCCGTAGTGGGTGCGCAGCCCATCGGCGATCGTGGCGCAGTAGCCACCCCAGGCGGCGAAGTTCGCGGTCAGCGCGAGGGCCGCCTCCGCGGGCGCGGCGGTCAGGGCCAGCCTCGCCACATACGAGGGGTACGCCTGGCAGCCGGCCATCGGCTCGTACGCCGCGACGTCGGCGGCGCCTGGTCCGCACGCGGCGATCAGCGTTTCGAGGCGCTCGGCCGCGGTGTTCTCGCCGCCCGCGAGGCCGGCGAAGAATACGGCAGATGCGTCGTCGCGGCGAGCGGCCGACCGCTCGGCCAGATGCGTGAAGGCGCTCCGGTCGCTCTCGATGATGTACCGCTGCTCCAGGGCGAGCGCCGACAGCGCGCGGCGGTCCGCCGTGCCGGCGGCGATCAGTGGGACGAGGCGGTTGTCGGCGGCGCCCGGTGCGAGCTCGGCCGTGGTGCTCTTGAGTACGTCGAGCGCTGTACGGTCCATTCCCGTTTCCCTCCGTCATGGGTGCGCGGCCACCCGCCCAGAGTCTGTGCGGCACCTGTTGTGCACACCCCGGACGGCGGTGCCATACTCGGACATGTTCACTCGAACGGCTGTCTCTGTCCGGAAGGACGACGCGCCATGACCTGGGCTTCGTGGACGACCAGCGGAATCTTCGCGGGACCGGGCGGAGTCCGCACGGAAGAGGTCGGTGTGCTGACCGGCGATCTGACCGTACACACCACGTGGTGGGAGGACCAGGCGTCCTTCGCCGTGCAGTACAGCGGGTCGTCGGACTGGTTCACGCTGGTCGGCAGCCCGGTGCCCTGCGGATCGGAGCGGGCCAGCCGCGAACTCCACCAGATCGTCGTCGAGGCCGTCCGCGCCGGCGGGGGAGTCACGGCCCAGACCGTGCAGTACGACGCGGGGCCCTGGGCCCAGTAGGAGGACCCGGCCCGCAGGGTTACGACGGGGCGGCCGGCTCCGCGTCAGGCCCGCCGCGTTAGGGTGCGGGGTGCTGTTGAGAACCGCCGGTCCCGGCGCCCTGGACGACGTACGGCTGCTGGTCCGCGAGGAAGAGGGCGGGAGCTGGCCCCTGCTGCTCTGGATACCGGGCCCCGGCCGGCGCATGATCTCCAGCGCGGCCCTGGGCGGCGGCATCGGCGAGCGGCACTGGGTGCTCAACGCCCAGGTGCGCCCCGGGTACGCGCGGACGGACACGGAACACCACCTCGCCGAGATCGCCGGTCAGGCCGGTGCGACCGGCCCCGGCGTCGGTCTCATGACCGCGGCCTCCGTACGCGACGCCCGCTCCGCCGCCGACGGCGGGGCGCAGGCCCTGGTCACCGCGGGCACGGGGGTGCACGGCTGGGCCGCGGCCCCCG
>NZ_JAAGLN010000151.1 GCF_010548145.1 Streptomyces sp. SID10853 | reverse complement strand
GGCGCGCTGGTGCGCGCCGGCTCCGGGTGCGGGGGACGCGAGGTCACCTGGCGCCCGCCGCGGTGAGCTCGCGGGCCGCCGAGAAGGCGTCGGCGATCCGGTCCAGGGGCAGCTTGGCGCGCTCCTCGACGGACAGGTCGAAGTGGCCGAGGACCAGGTCGGGCAGCGGGAGCGACGGCGCGGCCTCCGCGATCTCGGACTCCATGCGGTGTGCGAGGCTGAGGATGCGGCCGAGGTCGTACGTGGCGGTGCCGGTGCGCCGTCCGAGGTAGGCGAGCCACTGCTCGGTCACCAGGTTGCCCGGACCCTTGCCCATGCCGAGGACGGAGGAGTCGATCCAGGTGGCTCCCGCGTCGACGGCCGCGATGGCGTTGGCCAGCGCGAGGCCGAGGTTGTTGTGGGCGTGCAGACCGATGGCCGCGTCGGTCACCGACCGCACCAGGGTTACCAGTTGAGACACCTCGCCCGGGTGCATGCTGCCGTTGGAGTCGGCCAGGTAGACCACGTCCGCGCCGGCGTCGCCGGACATGGCGGCGAGGTCGACGAGGCGGCGTCTGGCGAGCTGGCTCACCCGGGTGATGTTGACCGTGGTGGTGAAGCCGAGCTCGGCGGCCCGGGAGAGCAGTTCGAGCCCGGGCTCGGGCGTCGCGGAGGGAAGGCAGAACCGCAGGAGGCGGGCGCCGGCCTCGTACATGCTGCCGAGGTCGTCCTCGGTGATGTTCTTCGGGTGCAGGATCATGCAGAGGCGCTCGGGCGGGACGACCTCGGCGACCGCCCGTATGTACTCGTCCGCCCCCATGCCGGTGCGGCCGAGGCCGGGCTTGGTCTTGAACGACCCGTTGCGGTACCCGATCTCGACCCACTCCATGCCGGCCGCGACGCTCTCCCGGGCGTGGTGGAGCGCGTAGTCCAGCGGGAAGTCGAAGTTGTTGCGGTAGCCTCCGTCGCGCAGCGTTACATCAAGATTGACGATCATTACCCCTCCAGGTATGAGTTGGCGGGGCGACAGGTGGCATGTGAATCCGTCGTGACACGACGAATTGATGGAGAGTTAACTCGCGGTTTTTTTGGCGGGACTTCCACCAGGACATATCAAAAATCACCCCGTTTACGAACTTGGCGATTCCACAGCCGGACGCCCATCAGCCGGAAAGAACATCGGCGGGACACCAGGCTGGAAGCTCGTTGCTCAGAACGTATCGCACCGCCGCCATCAAAACCTAATGGGAAGGTAAAGAATTCGCCAAGCAAAATGGCTCAGTACCCGCCCGCAACCTTTCGTCGAACCTGCCTACTCGCAGCCGTCAACAACTCGAGACGTGCGGGGTCGGCGTTTTCCTGCAGGGCGAGAAACATACGGATAGTGACCGGCTCCCCGTTAAGGGGAAGCAGCGCGATGCGGCGCGAGGACACCGTGTTGGTCGCAGTCGGGTACACCAGGGTCCAGCCGGAGCCGCCCGCGCCGATGTCGGCCAGGGTGTCCTGGAGCCGCGTCGAGGGCGGCCCGAGGAGCGGCTCGAAACCGGCCGCGCGGCACGCCGCGACGACCGTGTCGAACAGCACCGGATTCTCCTCGCGGCCGGCGATGCGCAACGGCAGTTCGGCCAGATCGGCCAGATCCAGGCGCTCACGTTCGGCCAACGGGTGCGCGGCGGGCAGCGCGACCACGAGCGGGTCGTACCAGAGCGTGAGAAGCAGCAGGCCAGGAGCGCGCTCGATGCCCCGGATGAAGGCGGCGTCCAGGCGCCCCGCGCGCACCTCCTCCAGGCGCGTACGGGCGTCCAGGGTCTGGAACTCGAAGCGGGTGTCGGCCCCGTGGCGCGGCAGCGCGTCCAGGAAGTCGTCCAGGCGCTGGCCGAGGGCGGAGCTGATCCCGAGGCGGAAGGTGGCCGCGCTCTGGGCCGCGAGCTGCTGCGCCATGGAGGCGAAGGAGTCCAGCGCCTTCAGCAGTTCGCGGCCCTCCGGCAGCAGGGCCCGGCCGACCGGTGTGAGGGTCACGGTGCGGCTGGAACGGTCGAAGAGCTGGGTGCCCAGCTCCCGTTCCAGTCGGCGCACTTGCTGGCTCACGGCCGGCTGGCCTATGTGCAGGCGTTCGGCCGCGCGGCCGAAATGCAGCTCTTCGGCCACCGCCACGAAGTACTGAATCTGGCGTAATTCCACAGGATCCCCCTATCGCTGGGGCGACCCCTTCATTGAAAGTACAACCTTCGGTGTCCGAGGGATCGCCACGACGGAGGAATCCTCGCACACCGACGAGCGGCACCTGCCACCGGGAGGGCCGCTCCGTCGGTAATGGAGTTTTGTTTACCTCGGGAATTTATTTACTCTGGGCGGTAGCTTTCTGGAAATCCGCTGCGCGGCCGTTGGTAATGCGAATTTCCCTGTCCAGTGCCTGCGCACGGGCGGTCTGCCGGGCGGCCAGCGAAAGGAAGAGGGCGAAGGCGGCGATTCCCGCCGAGGCGGCCCCGAGGACGAACCAGCCGAGCGCGAAGAGGTCGCCCGCGGGCAGCCGGCTCGAAAGGAAGATACCGAGCGAGGCGGCGAGCAGCTGGAGCGCGCCCATCAGACCGGACGCCGCACCGGCCGTCGCGCGGAAGGTCGTCACGCCCGCGCTCATCGACAGCGGGAGCAGGAAGCCGTTACCGAAGGTCATCACCGGCATGAAGACGAGGACCAGGAGTCCCCACCGCCCGCCGACCCCGCTCAGGCCGAGGCCGACCATCATCAGCGCGCCGAGCAGGAAGAACCCGTGGCCCATCCAGAGCAGCTGGTTGACGGGCCGCTTGCGCAGCAGGGTGCGCGAGGTGAGGCTGCCCGCCACATAGGCGATCGAGACGGTGATGTAGCAGTAGCTGGTGGTCTCGGTGGCCAGGCCCATCTTCTCGAAGACCAGCGGGGACGCGGCCAGGTAGCCGAAGTAACCGCCGTACGCCACCGCCAGGTTGAGGGTGTAGGCCCAGAACAGCGGGCGGGTCAGCAGCTTCGGGTAGTTGCGCAGCGTGGCGCCCAGGTGCTTGCTGCGGCGCTCGGGCGGCAGGCTCTCGGGGATGGAGGTGACCATCACCACCAGCGTCGCGAGCCCGATCAGGGCGGTCACCACGAAGGGCGCGCGCCAGGAGACGTACGTTGTCAGATAGCCGCCGACCAGCGGCGCGATGGACGGTGAGACGCCCACGATCGGCATGACCGTGGCGAACATCCGGGCCGCGTCCTTCTCGTCGTACAGGTCGCTGATCACGGCCCGGCCAAGCACCATGCCCGAGCCGGCGCCGAGGGCCTGCAGGAGGCGGGCGGCGCCGAACACCTCGACGGTGGGCGCCGCCGCGCAGATCAGGGAGGCCACCACGAACAGGCCGAGCCCGGAGACGATGACGTGCTTGCGCCCGTACGCGTCCGAGATCGGCCCGTAGATCGCCTGCGAGACCGCGATGCCGATCATGAAGGCGCTGAACGTCCACTGCACGGACGCGACCGGGGTGTTGAAGGCGTGCGCGGTGGCCGGCACGCCCGGCAGGTTGATGTCGGAGGCGAACAGGCCACCGGCGTTCAGCGAGCACAGGACGGCGAGCAACAGCGCGTAGGGAGTGCGTGTTGATGCGGTCTTCATGGCAACTGGCAACTTCCTCGGTGTGGGGAGGGGGCGGGGGTTTTCAGCCGGCCGACGCCGTCACCTGGGCGATCTCCGCCCCGGCGAACCGACCGAACGTGAGCGCGCGCAGCACCGGGGTCGCCCCCGGGCAGCGGCTGTAGGAGAGACCGGCGGTCTCGCCGACGGCGTACAGGCCGTCGACGGGCGTGCCCGCCGGTGTCAGCACCCGCGAACGGGCGTCGGTCCGCAGACCGCCGTCGCGAGGCCGCCCGCACCGCACCCCACGACCAGCAGATCCAGGGGACCTGCGGTGCCGGCTGACGGGACGGCGGTGTCAAGCGCGTCGCTCACGACGGCTCATCTCCTGTTCGGGGTGGGCTCAAGGGGCGGCCTGGGCGACCGGGTTCGGGTGCGGGGCACCTCCAAGCCCGGCCCGGGCGGCCGGGTGGGGAGACGAAGGGGGGCCGTTTCCGGGCCGGAACGGGGGAATCTCGGTCCGGAAACGGCGGCTGCGAAGCCCTCGCGTCAGGCCGGCGGCCCGGCGGGGCCGCGGGTCACTTGGCCGCTGCGGCGGCGCGGGCCGCGAGGGTGTCGCCGGCGATCGACCAGCTGTCGGTTGCGATCTCCTGCACGGTCACCCAGACGCTCTCCGGCTTACTGCCGGTGGCCTTCACGTACGCGTCGGTCAGCTCGCGGACCAGCTCGGCCTTCTGCTCGGCGGTCTTGCCGGGGGTCTGCTGCACGTGGATGAGAGGCATGTGTTCTCCGCTGGATCGAGGTGGAACGGCTGACGCGCGGTCCCTCTGGCCGGGGAACCGCCGCGGATCCAGTCCAACACCGGGCCGTGAGCCGTCCAAGACGCAATCCGATCTGACACCGATCACGAATCGTGATGCGTGGGAGATGGCCGGCCGCGAACGGCGCTGTCTGTTCATGACACGGCGTCAGGTCTTGTGCATGGCGATGAGCGCCGCGAGGCCCATCGAGGCCAGGCACACCGCGACCACGCCCGTCCACCCCGCGCCGTGGCAGGCGGAGGCGGCCAGGGTGCCGCTGACGCTGTTGGCGGTGTAGTAGATCGTCAGGTAGACGGCTGAGGCCTGGGCGCGGCCGGTGGCCGCGGCGCTGCTCACCGAGCTGGAGGCGATCACATGGCCGGTGAAGAACCCCGCCGTGATCAGGACCAGACCCGCGACGATCGCCGCGAAGCTGTCGGCCACGGTCACCAGGACGCCCGCCGAGGCCACCACGATGCCCCCGTACAGGGCGGTGCGCCGCCCGAAGCGCTGGTCGAGCCGGCCGACGCGCGCCGAGGTCACCGTGCCGACCGGAGCCGCACCAGGAGCGGGTCTCCTCGGCAAAGATTTCCTGCAACGCGGGCATCGCGGTGATCGTTTCGTCCTCGCGCACGTGGCACGGCATTCCGGTGCCACACTTCGGGCAAGTGGTGTTAGCCCTGGGCCCCGAGTGCTGTGCGACGGTGCGTGTCGATCGACTAGTGCACGACTAGTGCACGACGTCTGCTAGCGGTCGCCTCGGGTGACACGCCTCGGGCCCCGCGGTTGTACGTGCTTCCCCTCGTCGTTGGTGATGCCGAGCCGCTGTCGGGTACGTGATGGGGCGGGCAACATGGCCGACGATCGCCGGTTACCCAGAACTGCGATTCTCCGGACCACTGGAGGAGTCCGGTCTCCGTGCGATTTGCATGTGATGACCAGACGGCTGCGTTCATCCCCGCGCCTCACCCCAAGGAGCCTTCCCATGACCGCAGTTATCAATGAAACGCGATCGCCGCCAACACGCCCTCGCCAAGTGGTTGGGGCATTCATCGCCGACCATCACGCTCGATCACTACGCGCCCTTCCTGCCGGAGGCGGGGAAGAAGGGGCGCAGGGCGATCGATAGCCTGCTGGGGGAGCGGGTGGAGGAGAGTGCCGATCCACACTCCCCAGATTCTCTCCAGGCCCGATCCTGAGTTCCGATTCGACCGTCTGACGCGCGTAAACAGTGAGGTGAGAGCCCCTATGTTCACCACCCGCCCCACCCTGCAGGGCACCTTCGGCATGGTGTCGTCCACCCACTGGCTCGCCTCGCAGTCCGCGATGGCCGTTCTGGAGGACGGCGGAAACGCCTATGACGCCGCCGTCGCCGCGGGCTTCGTCCTCCATGTCGTCGAGCCGCACCTCAACGGACCGGCCGGTGAGGTGCCCGCGATCATCGCCCCGGCCGGCGGCGAGGTGCGGGTGCTCTGCGGACAGGGCCCCGCCCCCGCCGGCGCGAGCGTCGCCCACTACCGCTCGCTCGGCCTCGACCTGGTCCCCGGCACCGGGCCGCTGGCCGCCGCGGTGCCCGGCGCCTTCGACGCCTGGATGCTGCTGCTCCGCGACCACGGCACCAAGTCCGTAGCCGACGTCCTGAAGTACGCCATCGGTTACGCCGAGGACGGCCACGCGCCCGTCGAGCGTGTCGGCCGGACCGTGGAGACCGTACGGGAACTCTTCGAGACGGAGTGGAGCTCGTCCGCCGATGTGTACCTCCCCGGTGGCAGGGCACCGGCGCCCGGCGAGCTGTTCCGCAACCCCGCGCTCGCCGCGACCTGGCGCCGGCTGATCACCGAGGCCACCGCAGGACGGACGGACCGCGCTGCCCAGATCGACGCCGCCCGAGCCGTCTGGCGCGAGGGCTTCGTCGCCGAAGCGCTGGTGCGCCAGTCGCAGGTCCCCACCAGGGACACCAGCGGCGACCGCCACACCGGCACCCTCACCGCGGCCGACCTGGCCGGCTGGTCGGCCTCCTACGAGGCACCCGCCACGTACGACTGGAACGGCTGGACCCTCTGCAAGGCGGGCGGCTGGAGCCAGGGCCCGGCCTTCCTCCAGCAGCTCGCACTGCTCCCCGGCGACCCCGGCGAACTGCCCCCGTACGGCTCGGCCGACTACGTCCACCTGCTCATAGAGGGCTGCAAGCTGGCGATGGCCGACCGGGAGGCCTGGTACGGCGACGCCGGTGACGTACCGCTCGGCGCGCTCCTCTCCGGCCCGTACAACGCGCAGCGCCGCGCCCTGATCACCGGCGCCGCCTCGCACGAGCTGCGCCCCGGCAGCCCGGAGGGCCGCGCGCCCCGGCTCAGCCGGCAGGCCACCGCGGTGGCCGCGGGCGAGCCGGGCTTCGACGCCATGGGGATCCCCGCGCCCGGCTCCGGCGAGCCGACCGTCGCCAAGGACGGCGCGACCCGCGGCGACACGTGCCACCTCGACATCGTCGACCGCTGGGGCAACATGATCTCGGCCACCCCGAGCGGCGGCTGGCTCCAGTCCAACCCGGTGGTGCCCGAGCTGGGCTTCCCGCTCGGCACCCGGCTCCAGATGGCCTGGCTGGACGAGGGGCTGCCGAACTCACTGACCCCGGGCCGCCGTCCGCGCACCACCCTCACCCCCTCGCTCGCCCTGCGCGACGGTGTACCGGTGCTCGCCTTCGGGACGCCGGGCGGCGACCAGCAGGACCAGTGGCAGGTGCACTTCTTCCTCGCGGTCGCGCTGACCGCACCGGTCCGCGGCGGTCTGGACCTCCAGGGCGCGATCGACGCCCCGAACTGGCACAACGACTCCTTCCCCAGCTCCTTCCACCCGCGCGGCATGCGGCCCGGCAGCGTCACGGTCGAGTCGCGGATCGGGGAGGAGACCGTCGCCGAGCTGCGCCGCCGCGGGCACGATGTGACCGTCGGCGGCGCCTGGTCGGAGGGCAGGCTGTGCGCGGTCGCCCGCGACCCGCTGACCGGGGTGCTGAGCGCGGCGGCGAACCCGCGCGGCATGCAGGGTTACGCAGTCGGCCGCTGAACCGGTACGGCGCCTTCACCGGGGTGTGCTGTGATGGGGCCATGACCGAACAGCTTCTGACCAGGGATTTGACCGAGGTCGACGCGGTGGTCCGCGAGGCGGCCGCCGCCGAGATCCTGCCGCGCTTCCGGCAGCTCGCCGCGCACGAGATCGCCGAGAAGAGCGGTCCGCACGACCTGGTGACGGTGGCCGACCGCGGCGCCGAGGAACACCTCACGGCGGCCCTCACCGCACTGCTGCCGGGCTCGGTGGTGGTCGGTGAGGAGGCCGTCGCGGCCGACCCGTCCTCGTACGCGGCCCTACGGGGCGACGCGCCCGTCTGGATCGTCGACCCGGTCGACGGCACCCGCCAGTTCGTACGCGGCGAACCTGGATTCTGCACCCTGGTGGCGCTCGCCCACCGCGGCGAGCTGCTCGCCTCCTGGACATACGCCGCGGCGCTGGACGAGATGGCCGTCGCCGTACGGGGCGGTGGCGCCCGCCTCAACGGCAAGCCGCTCCAGGCCGGTTCACCCGCGCCCGGCGCGGAAATCCGGGTGGCCACCTCGCACCCGGACTTCACCACACCCGAGCAGAAGAGCTCGCTGCTCGCTCTGCGTACCGAAGGAGTCCGCACCAGGCCGTGCGGTTCGGCGGGCCTGGAGTATCTGGCGATCGCCCGGGGGACCCTCGACGCGGTGGCGTTCAACTGGGAGCTGGCCTGGGACCACGCGGCCGGACTGCTGCTGGTCGAGGAGGCGGGCGGCGCCCATCTGACGCTCACGGGCGAGCCGTTCCGTGTGACCGGCGGCAACGCGCTGCCCTTCACCGCCGCCCGTGACGCGGCGACCGCCCGCCGGGTGCGGCAGCTGCTGGCGGCGGGGGCCTGAGGCGCGGGACTCACCGCCGCCCTGTCACCGCCCGGCCCCCGGCAGGGAGCGCGCTTCGCACACCTCGACCATGGGCGAGAGCAGGCCGAGCAGACGCAGGGTGTCGCCGTGGCTGCGGTCGTCGACGCCCGCACAGGCGTCGGACACGACCGTGACCGCCCGCCCCGCGTCCGCCGCGGCCAGAGCTGTCGCCAGCACACAGCAGTCGGTGGCGACACCGCACAGCACCAGCGGGGCGCCGGCGGTGAGCGCCGCCAGTTCCCCGCCCCACTTGCCGAATGTGGGCAGCGAGACCACCGGGGTACCGTCGGGGAGCGGCCGGGTGAGTTCCCACAGCGGCGAGTCCGGTGGGCGGCGCATCGTGCTCCAGCGGTCGTAATAGCGGGCCCACTGGTCCGGTTCGGCCGGGTCGGGCACGAAGCGGGTGTGCACGGTGCGGCTCGCGTACCGCTCGCCCAGCGCCCCGATGACCGGCTCGATCTCCGCGTAGCGCGGCACCCGCCAGGCACTGTCAGGATCGGCGAACGCCCGCTGCATGTCGATGACGACGAGCCAGGGCCCGGGCGCGCGGTCGCCGGGGCGGGCCGCGGCCCGCCCCCCGGCCTGTTCCGCCGGCTCAGAGAGCGGCGGCATCGAGCTGCCCGCCGTCGTAGAAGCCGCCCGCGCTGTAGATCAGCGGCGCCCGCTCGGAGTGGGCGGCCTGGGTGACCCGTCCGATGAAGATGGTGTGCGTGCTGGTCTGCAGGCGCTCCTGGATCCGCGCCTCCAGCACGGCCGCGCTGCTGTCGATCAGCGGCGAGCCGTGGGCGCCCGCTGTCCAGCGCAGCTCCGCGAACTTGTCGTCGCTCTTGCCCGCGAAGACCGTCGCGACGGGCAGCTGGTCGGAGGCGAGGATGCTGATGCCCATGTGGTCCGCGCGGAAGAGCGGTTCATAGGTCGACGAGGTCCGCTGGACGCAGACCATGACCAGGGGCGGGTCCAGCGAGATGCTGGAGAAGGCGTTGACGGCGAGACCGCGCGGCCGTTCCCCGTCCATCGTGGTCACGATGGTGACCCCGGTGATGAACTTGCGGTGCAGTCCCTTGACATCGGACTCGGCCACTTCCGCCGCCGGCCGGTTCTCCGCGGTCGTGCTCATGACGCCACCGCCGATCGTGCGTGGCCGCCCTGGGCCCCGGCCCCGGCGGGCGTCTCCGCCCGCGCGCTGTCGAGCGGGATGATCCCCAGCGCGGTCAACAGCTGGCGGGGATCCCAGGTGACCCACTCCTCGGCGACCATGCCGTCCTCGATACGGGAGAACGTGGCGCCGGAGACCGTGACGGCCCGGCCGGTCGGCGGTACGTCCATCAGCCGCCCGGTGTGTGTACCCCTGCTGACCCAGCGGGTCGCCACCCGGTCCCCCTCGACCACACAGTCCTCGATCTCGGTGACCAGATCGGGGAAGCCCGCACGGCATGCGGTGATATTGGCCTTCAGGTCCGCCGCGCCCTGCGCGGTGCGGCCGTGCCGCCGGTAGTCCGCCGCCAGGACGGTGTCGAGCGCGTCGACCTCGCCACGCTGCCAGGCCGCACCCCATGCCGCGGAGATGCGTTCCCTGATGTCGGTGCTTCCGGTACTCATACGTCGTCCACCGTGCCCTTTCCTGCGGGGGAGCGGGACCCGCGGATCGCCCGCCGGTTCGCTCCGCCGTGCACTGCTCTTGTGTGGCAGGACGCTATGAACGCTCCTCTTGCATGTCAAGGGATGGCCTCTTTCTCGCTGGTTCCATGGCTCCAACTCCCTTGTTTCGTATGGATATAGCGGCTATTTCCCACTGAATGGGACCGTTCTGAAAAACGCCATTCCGAGTCTTGACGGCTGAAAGAAGCGGCACCTACGGTCTGTTGTATGCCAGCAGCTGCTGGTCGGCACAGAGAGGCAGGTCCATGCGTTTCTCGATCTTTCACGCGCTCGGCGCTCCTGGTCAGCTCGGTGAGTACCACCGTCTGATGCGGGAGGCACGCGAGTTCGCCGTCGCCGCGGAGGACGCGGGCTTCTGGTCGGTCTGGTACACCGAGCACCACTTCGGCCACGAGGGCCAGGAGCTCACGCCCAACCCCGTCCTGATGGGCACCGACATCGCCGCGCGCACCGAGCGCATCCGCATCGGCCAGGCCGCCAACATCGTCACCTTCTGGCATCCGCTGCGCCTCGCCGAGGACCTGGCGCTGCTCGACCAGCTGTCCGGCGGACGGGTCGAGGTCGGTGTGGGCCGCGGTCTCTACGGGCGCGAGGCGATGAACCTCAACCCGCAGGCGGACCCGCGCGACCAGGAGCAGAACCGCGCCCTGTTCGAGGAGACCCTGGAGATCCTTAAGAAGGCGTGGTCCGGGGAGTTCTTCGAACACCACGGCCGCTTCTACGACTTCCCCGCCCCGGGCCTGAAGTGGAGCCACCCCCTCTCCCCGGCCACCGATGACTTCACCACGGACGGCGAGATCACCAAGCTGGCCGTCACGCCCGCCCCGTACCAGCGCCCGCACCCGCCGATGTGGCAGGTCGTCGACTCGCCCCGGTCCATCGAGTCCTGCGCGAGGAACGGGATCCAGGGCATCCTCTGGCTGCCGCCGGTCTCCGCGCTCAAGGGGCGCTTCGATCTCTACCGGCGGGCCGCCACCGAGGCGACCGGCCGTGAGCACGCCCTCGGCGAGGGGCTCGCCCTGGTGCGCGACGTCTATGTCGCCGACACGATGGAGCAGGCCAGGGAGGAGTTCCAGGAGGCGCTCCTGCAGACCTACCGCTGGGTCACGCACTGGCGCGGTCTGTCCAATCTGATGGAGGAGGGCGAGGAGCTGACCGACGCCCACGAGCTGAGCTTCGACTTCCTCCAGGACCGCAATCTGCTGGTCGGCACCCCCGACTACGTGGCCGGGAAGATCAGCGAACTCCAGGACGAGATCAACCTGGAGCATCTGATGCTGTGGACGACCCACCCCGGACTGCCGCACAAGCACGCCATGCGCAGCCTGGAGCTCTTCTCCGAACAGGTGATGCCCCGCTTCACCCCGGACGCGAACACCGCCGGGACGAGCGGCGCGGGCCGCTCGTGACCGTCATCCGGCGCATCGTCACCTCCTGCGAGGACTTCATCAGCGAACTGGGCGAGCCGGTCGTCACGACCGTCCGGCGCGGCGCCGTCGCTGTGGTGGTGCGCAACCCCTGGGCCGGGCGCGGCATCGTGGCCGACCTGCCGGCCGAGGCCCAGGAACTGGCGCCCCTGGTGGCCAGGGAGATCACCAGCCGGCTGACCGCCATGCTCGGCGGCGCGGACGCCATCGAGTCCTTCGGCAAGGCGGCCGTCGTCGGCCTGGACGGCGAGAGCGAGCACGGCGGCGCCCTCATCCACACCCCGTACTTCGGCAATGTCGTACGCGAGATCCTCGAAGGCACCTCGATCATCGCCTTCAGCGAGGAGCAGGCCCCCGCCGGCACCACGGTCACCGTGCCCATATGGCACAAGACGGCCGCGGCCACCCGCTCGCACTACGCCGCCACCCGGATCAGGGTCCCGGACGGCCCGCGCCCCGACGAGCTGGTGATCGTCGCGGCCGCCGCCACCGGTCCGCGCCCCAACGCCCGGATCGGGGACCGGCGCACCGACCCCGTGGTGACCCTGGAGACCCTGGCGACCGCATCCCCGGCAACCCCCGCCCAGGCAACCCCCGAGAGGACCTCATGAACATCCGTAAGATCGTCACCCTCGTGGACGAGATCCACACCGAGGGCGGCGTCCCCGTCGAACCGGCCGCCCGTACCGCTGTGGTGGCGGCCGTCATCGACAACCCCTGGGCGGGCCAGGGCTTCGTCCAGGACCTCGGCCCCGGCATCGAGGCGACCGCGTCCGAACTGGGCGCACTGCTTGCGCCGTTGGTCGTCAAGGCGCTCGGGGAGACGGTCGAGGCGTACGGCAAGGCGGCCATCGTCGGTCTGGACGGCGAGACCGAGCACGGCTCGGCGCTGATCCACACCCTGAAATTCGGCAACCACTTCCGGGACGCGACCGCCGCCACCACCCTGCTGCCCGCGGTGGAGAAGCGCGCCGGGGCCGGCACGGTCTTCGACATCCCGCTCAAGCACATCACCGATGCCACCATCCGCTCGCACCACCAGACCGTGGAGGTCCGCGTCCCCGACGCTCCGCGCGCCGGTGAGATCGTCGTCGCGCTGGCCGCCGCGGCCCAGGGCCGCCCGCAGGCCCGCCTCGCACCGCTGGCGACCGAGCAGTGATCGGCTACGAGGACCACGGCAGCGGCACGGACCTGGTGCTGCTGCACGGGGTCGGCCTCGACCGGCACATGTGGGACCGGTGTGTGCCGGCGCTCGCGGCACACCACCGTACGCGGACCGTCGATCTGCGCGGCCATGCCGGTTCACCGCCGGCCGCGCCCGGTGTCACCCTCGACGACCTCGCCACCGACGTCCTGGACACCCTCGAAGGCCCCGCCCATCTCGTCGGCTTCTCGCTGGGCGCCCTGGTGGCGACCCGGGCCGCGCTGCTGCGGCCGGCCGCCGTCGCGTCCCTGACCCTGGTCAGCTCGGTGGCCCGGCGTACCCCCGAGGAGAGCCGGGACGTGGCCGGCCGCCTCGACCGGGCCAGGGAGGACTTCCCCGGCTCGGTGGACGCGGCGATCGACCGCTGGTTCACCCGGGAGTGGCAGACGGCAGAACCGGACCTGGTCGAAGAGGTGAGGGCGACCCTGCTGGGCCAGAACCACGCCTCGTACCTGGCCTGTTACGACGTGTTCACCCGGGCCGACGCCGAACTGTGGCCCCAGCTGCCCGCACTCACCGTGCCGACCCTCGCCGTCACGGGCGGGGCCGACCCCGGCTCGACCGAGGCGATGACCCGGGCACTGGCCGCGGCCATCCCCGGCGCACGGGCCGCGGTCATCCCGGGCGCCCGGCATCTGCTCGCGCTGGAAGCAGCCGGGCAGCTCACCGACGAGATCATCCGACACACCACGGAGGTGGACCGTGACCGCACCGCGACTCCCGCGTCATGACCACTACATCGACGGCGCCTGGGTGCGGCCCGCGAGCGGCGCCTATCTGCCCAGCGTCAACCCGACGACCGCCGAACCCTGGTACGAGACGGCACGCGGTGACGCCACCGACGCCGACCGTGCCGTACGGGCCGCGCGCGCCGCGTTCGACGACCCGTCCTGGCGCGATCTGACCGCGACCAGGCGCGGCGCGCTGCTGCGCGGGCTCGCCGAACTCATCGGCGAGCACGGCGAGGAACTCGCCCGTACCGAGACGCTGGACAACGGCAAACTGCTCAGCGAGATGCGTGCCCAGCTGGCCAGCCTCCCGGAGTACGTGCACTACTACGCGGGCCTGGCCGACAAGGTGCACGGCAGCACCATCCCGGCCTCCCGCAAGGAGATACTCAACTACACGGTGCGCGAGCCGCTCGGTGTGGTCGTGGCCATCACCCCGTGGAACTCCCCGCTGCTGCTGACCATCACCAAGCTGGCCCCCGCGCTGGCCGCCGGCAACACCGTCGTCGTCAAACCGTCCGAGCACACGTCGGCCTCGCTGCTCCAGCTGGCCCCGCTCCTGGAGAAGGCCGGCTTCCCGCCCGGCGTCGTCAACGTCGTCACCGGTTACGGCGACGAGGTCGGCACACCGCTGGTGGAACACCCGCTGGTCGCCAAGGTGACGTTCACCGGCAGCACCCGCACCGGGTCGCGGATCGCGGCGAGCTGCGGCTCCCGCTTCGTCCGCACCACGCTGGAGCTGGGCGGCAAGTCACCCAACATCGTCTTCGGCGACGCGGATGTGGCCAACGCGTCCGTCGGCATCGTGGCCGGGGTGTTCGCCGCCGCCGGGCAGACCTGTGTGGCGGGCAGCCGGGTGTACGCCCAGCGGGACGTCTACGACGAGGTGGTGGAGCGGGTGGCGGCGCGCGCCGACGCGATCCGGCTCGGCGACCCGCTGCACCCGGAGACCCAGCTCGGGCCGCTGGCGATCGAGAGCCAGCGCGACAAGGTGGAGGAGTACGTCGCCGCCGGCCGGGCCGAGGGCGCGGTGACCGTCGCGGGCGGCAGCAGGCCCGAACCCGGAGCGGTGGGCGGCCTCGGCGGGTTCTTCTACCGCCCCACCGCCTTCGTCGAGGCCGACAACAGCATGCGGCTCTGCCGGGAGGAGATCTTCGGCCCGGTCGTGGCGATCATGCCCTTCGGGACCGAGGAGGAGCTGGTGGGGCTCGCCAACGACACCGAGTACGGGCTGGCCGCGGGGCTGTGGACCCGCGACCTGGCCCGTGCGCACCGCGTCGCGTCCCGGCTGGACGCCGGGACGGTCTGGGTGAACACCTACCGCTCGATGTCCCCGATGTCGCCGCGCTCCGGCTTCAAGTCCAGCGGTATGGGCGTGGAGCACGGCACCGAGGTGATGGGCGAGTACACCCGGCTCAAGAGCGTCTGGATCAACACCGATGAGGGACCGGCCGACGACCCGTTCGTCCTGAAGTCCTGAAGCCCTGGCCCCTGGTGTCCGGAAGCCCTGGAGCCCTGGAGCCCTGAAGGCTGATGTCCTGGACTTCTGGAGGGCGAGGTGCCGGGCGGGGGAGTGGCGCGCGGACGGTCGGGCCGCCCGCGCGCCGGTTCCTCAGCCGGGCCGGCCGTTCGCGTCTTCCGGACTTGCCGGGCCGTCCTGGCCTTCCGCGCCGGGAGCGGACCGGTCGAGACCGTCCATCAGCGCCCGGTGGCTGGCCCGTACGTGCTCGCGCATCACCCGCTCCGCCCCGTCCCCGTCCTTGGCCCGGATCAGTTCCAGGACATGGTGGTGTTCGGAGTCGGACCGGGTGGGGCGGCCGGGCTGGGCCAGCGAGGTGTGCACCAGGCGCGGGTAGGCCAGCTGGTTCATGAGTGTGCGGTAGTGGTCGGCGAGCTTGGCGTTGTCGGCGCCGCGCATCACCAAGTCGTGGAACTCGTGGACCAGTTCGGCGTAACCCTCCTGGTCGCCGCTGCGCACCGCGGCATCGGCCGTGGACAGGTTGGCCTCCAGCGCGTCCAGTTCGGGCACCCGGCCGCGCTGGGCGAGCAGCCGGGCGGCGGCGCCTTCGAGCAGTTCCTTCATCTGGAACAGTTCGGTGATCTCCCGCCGCGACGGGGCCGCGACGAATGTCCCCACCCGGGGCCTGATGTCGACGAGCCCCTCGGTCTGCAGCTGCTTCAGGGCCTCGCGGACCGGAGTGCGGCTGACGCCGAACGCCTCCGCGAGCACGATCTCCGACAGGCTGGTCCCGGGGGCGAGTTCGCCGGAGATGATGCGGCCGCGCAGCTCGACGATCACCCGGCTCTGGATGCTCATACCGCTCAGCCGTTGCTTGCGGACGGCGGGGTTGCGGTCCGCAGGGAGGGCACCCTCGCTAGAAGAAGTATCTTGCATGGCACGAACCTAGGGCGCGCTCCCGCGCAGCGTCAAGACACTGTCGCACCGCGTTGCGCCCCGTATGCCGCTCCGCCCCTCTGCTCAAGGCTGTTGGGCGGATGCGACCGGCCCTTGCCCGAACCCTTGACAAGCACACATGGCACTTTCACTCTGACCACTGGCATACAACATGGCAGCAGTCTGTAGGAGGCATGGCATGGACAGTGACAAGCCCGCGCAGCAACCGCCCGACCTGGGGTACCGCGACAGCATCGCGAAGGTGGAGCCGTACGGCGTGGACCACATCCCCGAAGTGGAACGCCACGGAAAGGCCGGCTCCCAGTTCTCCATCTGGTTCGCCGCAGGACTCAACTTCCCGATCATGCTGCTCGGTTTCAGCGCCGCCGCACTGGGCCTGTCCATGACGGCCGCGGTCACCGCCATCCTCGCCGGAGCCCTGGTCGGCTCGGCCACGATGGGGATCATGTCCCGGATGGGGGTGCGCCTGGGCGTGCCCCAGCAGATGCAGGCCCGCGGCCCGCTCGGCTTCGTGGGCAATCTGCTGCCCGTCGCGTACATCAACGTGTTCGCGGGCGTCGGCTGGGCCGCCGTCACGGTCATCCTCGGCGGCAAGGCGCTCGGGGTCCTGCTGGGGACACCGTTCTGGCTCTCGGCCGCGGTGCTGACCGCACTCCAGCTGACCGTCGCCGTCTTCGGCTACAACATGATCCACTACCTGCAGCGGATCCTCTCCGTCGTCCTGTTCGTGCTCTTCACCCTGGTGACGGTCGTCGCGCTGTACCGGGGCGGCCACTTCCTGGAGGCCAACCCCGGCGCTTCCGGATACATCGGCGCATCCGGCGGCTGGATCACGCTCGGCGGCTGGTTCCTGGCGTTCCTGATCGCCTGGCTGCCGTTCGCGTCCGACTACTCGCGCTATCTGCCGGACAGCAGGAAGGTCAGCACATCGGCCGGTCTGCTCACCGCGCTCGGCAACTTCGTCACGCTGTCGTGGCTCGGCATCACCGGTGTCGTCCTGGCCGGTGCGGCGACCACCACCGAAGACCCGATCCTGGCGCTCAAGGAGCTCACCGGGCCGTGGTCGGTCCCGGCGATGCTGGCGATCCTGCTCTCCTCCTTCTCGCAGAACTTCCTCAACGTCTACGGCGGCGCGATCTCCCTGCAGACGCTGGGGCTGCCCCTCAAGCGCTGGCAGAGCGTGACCCTCATCTGCGTCGCGGCCTTCGGCGTCAGCCTGTGGGGGGTCGGCGGGATCTACACGTCCTTCGAGGTCTTCCTCAACCTCACCGCCTACTTCATCGCGCCCTATGTGGCCGTCATCCTGCTCGACTACTTCGTCGGCCCGCGCCGCGACAAGACGCGTATCCCCGAGCTGTACGAGAAGCGCCGCATCCTGGAGTGGGGCTTCGTGGCCTGGCTGGCCGGGGTCATCTGTTCGGTGCCCTTCTGGCAGTCGGACCTCTACACGGGCCCGGTCGCCTCGGCCCATCCCGAGTGGGGCGAGCTGACGTACTACGTGGGGTTCGCCGTGGCCGCGGTGCTCTATCTGCTGACCTACCGGCTGCCGCCGCTGTGGCACCGCAGGCCGGCGGTGCCGGACGCGGCGGGGGAGCCGGCGGCGCCCGCGCAGCCGGGGACCCGGCCGGAGG
>NZ_JAAGLN010000150.1 GCF_010548145.1 Streptomyces sp. SID10853 | reverse complement strand
GTCGGACAGCGCGTCGGGCGGCGGGCAGGCGCCGACCACGAGCAGCGAGGGCCCCGCAAGGCCCGCCTCGTGCAGGGCGCGGGTGAGGGTGTAGGCGACCAGCGCGCCCAGGCTGTGCCCGTAGAGCACGTACGGCACGTCGCGGTCCGGGGCGGTGAAGTGGCCCAGCAGGTCGGCGAGCAGGTCCGCGGGGCGGGTGAGGCGGGCCTCGCCGCGCCGCCGTTCGCGGCCGGGCAGCAGGTGCGGCACGGTCTCGACGCCCGCGCCCAGACGGGGGCCCCAGCCGTAGAAGGCGGAGACCCCCGCCCCGGCATGCGCGAAGCAGTGGAGCCGTACGGGCCGTTCGTCGGTCATGGGCCGTCCTCTCGCGCGGTTTCGTCCTGGGGCCGGGCCGGGTCTGCTGGTCCTGGCAGACCGCAGCCTGGCAGGGGCCGCTCGAACGGCGCTCGCGCTCAGGCCGCGTACAGGTCGAACGTGGACAGGCCGCGCGGCCCGCCGGCCACGTCGAGCGCGGGGTCGACGGCGAGCATCGCCTGGTGCAGGCGCCGCAACTGCGGCGACGGCTCCACGCCGAGCTCCTGCACGAGGCGCATGCGCAGCCTGCGGTAGACATCGAGCGCGGTGGCCTGCCGCCCCGAGCGGTACAGGGCCACCATCGCCTGCGAGTGCAGTCCCTCGTGCTGCGGGTGGCGGGCGATCAGGTCGATCAGCTCGGCGATGACCTCGGTGTGCCGCCCGCAGCGCAGGTCGGCGTCGATGCAGCGCTCGACGGTGGCCAGGCGGCTCTCCTCCAGGCGCATCACCTCGATCTCCAGGACCGGGCCGGGGCGTACGTCGACGAGGGCGGGGCCCTGCCACAGGCCGAGCGCGTCGCGGAAATGCAGCGCGGCCCGCTCGTCCTCGCCCTCGCCGAACGCGCGGCGCCCCTGCGCCACCAGCTGCTCGTAACGGTGCACATCGACAGCGTCCGGTGCGATCTGCATCAGATAGCCGCCGTGCCGGGTGGCCAGGACCTCCTTGGCGGCGCCGGGCACATCGGGGCCCATCGCGGTGCCGAGACGCCGGCGCAGCTGCAGGATGTATGTCTGCAGTGTGGTCATCGCGCTCTGCGGCGAGTTGCTGCCCCAGATCTCCTCCATGAGCGTGGGCACGGGCACGACACGGCCCGGGTAGAAGGCGAGAAGGGCAAGGAGCTGCCTCGGCTTGCCCGCGGTCGGCACGATCGACACTCCGTTGACCTCTGCGCTCAGCGGGCCCAGAACCTGTATCCGCACGGTGTCCTCCCCAAGGACCGATTACGTTCCCCGACTGTGTGGTCGGCTGCGCCGGCGCTGTCCCTTCGGTCGCCTCGGTGGCCGAATGCCGTCGGCGCGAGGCACGCTAACCCCGGCCGCACCACCCGCCCCGATCTCTCGACCGGCGTTCAAGTGGCCCTCCACACAGGGCAGTCGGCGCCCGCAAGGCCGTCTTGAGAACGCTCGTACGACCGCTGGAGGCCCGCTCGCGCCAGGGCGCACGGCCGCCGGGTGGCCGATACCGTCCAAGTCCGAACGGACCACGACGGAGGGGTACCCGATGAGTGTCGTCGCCACCTCGCACCACGGGCCGGCGCTCATCGCCGCGGCGGCCCGAACCGCACGGGCGGCACCCGCCGGCGCAGGTGTCGAGTTCCGTCTCCTGGGCCCGGTCGCGGTCCACGACGGCGCCGGCGGCCGGGACATCACACCGCCCGGCTCCAAACAGCGCGCCCTGCTCGCCTCGTTCGTCACGCAGGCCGGGGTGCTGCTCGGCGTGGACCGGCTCGCCGCGGAGCTCTGGGACGGTGCGCCGCCCGCGAACGCGGCGAACGCGCTCCAGGCCCACGTGGCCCGGCTGCGCCGGCTGCTGCCGGAGGCGGGCGGCGACGGACACGAGTGGATCAGGACCCTGCCGACGGGCTACCTGCTCGACCTGGGGAAGGCCCGCACCGACGTCCAGCGCTTCGCCCGGCGCTCGCGCGAGGGCCGGGCCGCGCTCGCGGCGAATCCGGCGAGGGCGGCGGAACTCCTGTGTTCGGCCGTGGAGTTGTGGCGTGGCCCCGCGCTGCAGGGCTGCCGCACCGGACCGATCTGCGAGGCCGAGGCCGAGCGGCTCGACGAGATGCGGCTCACCTCACTGGAGGCCCTCCACGAGGCGAACCTGCGCTGCGAGCGGCACGGCGAGAGCATCGGCGAACTGGAGCGCCTCACGGCCGACCACCCGCTGCGCGAGCGCTTCTACGACCTGTTGATGGTGGCCCTGTACCGCAGCGGCCGGCAGACGGAGGCCCTCGGGGTGTACGAACGGGCGCGCCGCCGTCTCGTCGGCGCTCTGGGAATCGAGCCCGGCCCCGCACTGCGCGGCCGGCTGGACGCGATCCTCGCCCACTCCCCCGCACTGTCCGCGGCGCCCGCCCCCGCACTGCTGGAGGAACTCGACCGGCTGCGCCACCGGGTCACCGAACTCGGCCGAGTCCAGCATGAGTTGAGCCGCCGCATCGACGCGGTCACGGCCCCGGAGAGTTAGGGCCTGTCCGTAAAGTCGCCTCTGGCGGGCGGCGCGCGGCACGCACTCACGCGGCGCGCGCAGGGATGTACCGGGTGCGCGGCGGCGCCGTGCGGTAGCGCCCGGCCCGCCCGGGAGGGACCAGCACCGTCAGCAGCAGCCGCCACAGCTCGGCCGTACCGCGCGGGAGTCCGGCCTGCGCGGGGCCGTCGGGTCCGGGGGCCGCTATGCCGTACAGCATCGCCACGAGCAGCGTCCGGATGCCGTCACCGCGGGCGGCCTCACTCAGCTGGCCGGCCGTCTCGGCCTCGCCGAGCAGGCGCACGGCCTCATTGAGCCAGGTCCGGCGCAGGCCGGTGCTCTCGGGCCGCCCGTCGGTGCCGTCGTCGGACAGCCGGAAGGCGGCACGCACCACGGCGTCCTCGCGCCGGGCCCGGGCGAGCCAGTGCGTCAGGTCGATGAGGATCTGCACGGGCTCGTCACCCGAGTCCCGCCGCTCGCCCAGGAAGTCCAGCAGCCGCACGCGGCCCTGCTCCCGCACCGCGTCGGCGAGGCCCTCCTTCGACGTGAAATGGAAGTACAGCGCACCTTTGGTCAGGCCCGCGGCCGCCGCGATCTGCCCGAGCGTGGTATGCGCGTACCCGCTCCTGGTGAGCAGCTTCGCCCCCTCCTCCAGGAGCCTGCGCCGGGTGCGCTCCGATCTGTCCTGCATCCGCCCCTCCCTGGGATCCGCCGGCCCTCGCCGCGCGTGCGCTCAGCCGACCCGGGTCAGCCGCTCGCCGGAGTCGGCCGCGGCCGCCTCGCGCGGCTGCTCGGGGCCTGCCATCAGGATCGAGCGCTGCAGCCGGCGCAGCCCCGCGGACGGCTCAAGCCCCAGCTCACGCACGAGAGAGGTACGCAGCCGCTGGTAGACATCGAGCGCTTCGCTACGCCGGCCCGAGCGGTGCAGCGCGAGCATGAACTGGGCGTGCAGGTTCTCGTGTGTGCGGTACCTGCGGACCAGGACGGTCAGCTCGCTGAGGAGCTCCCGGTGGCGCCCCAGACGCAGGTCGGCCTCGATGCGCTGGTCGAGCGCGCACAGCCGGGTCTCCTCCAGACGCCGGCGCTCCATGTCCAGCTGGGTGCCTGTGTGTACGTCGGCCAGCGCGGAGCCGGTCCACAACTCCAGCGCGTCGCGCAGCTCCCGTGCCGCGCGCGGGAAGTCGCCGGCGTCCATCGCACGGTAGCCCCGCCCTGCGAGCCGCTCGAACTCACGGACGTCGAGGGTGCCGCCCGAGGTCTGCAGCATGTATCCGCCGGGAGCCGTGACAAGGACGTCCTTGGCCGTGCGGGGCGGGGCCCCTCGGGAATCGTGTTCCAGAGCCGCCGCGATCAGGTCGCGCAGCTGCAGCACGTACGTCTGCAGCGTGGTGCGGGCACTGCGCGGCGGCTCCTCCCCCCACAGTTCCTCGATCAGCGAGGCCACCGGCACGACGCGATCGCCGTGCAGGGCCAGTAGAGCCAGAACCTGTCGCGCCTTCGGCGCCGTCGGGGTGACCGAGACCCCGCCCTCCGTGACGGCCAACGCGCCCAGTACTTCGATGTCCATGCCGTTTCCCCCTCGTCACGCATGAGTCATCAGCAGCCCGAGACCCCGTCAAGAGGCACTTCTCGGCCCTCATCGAAGTTAAAAACAGTCCGGACGGTTTGTCAATATCAAACCGTCCGGGCTGTTTTTTTACTGATCGTGGTGCGGCCCGGCGGCCTGCAGCCGTACAGGCGGGGGCACTTGAGAGGGCGGACGGTTCCGGATCCGGGCGCGTTCTCTCCATGCGGCCCTGGGCCGGACGGCCTCGGAAAAGGCACGTTCGGTCTTTTCCGAGGGCGCCGCTTCAGCAGGATGGGGACGTGCCGGTACGGTCAGGAGCGGATCTCCGACCTCAGGTGCGGCAGCAGCAGCTCCCAGATCTCGGCGATCCTGCGCCGGCTGAGCCACTCGGGGTCCTCTCCCCCGAGCACTTCGAGCCCCACCGTCGTCGCCACGACGGCGTGCGTCGCGCTGAGCCCCGAGATGCCCTCGGCCAGCCGCCCCTCCTGCTCGGCCAGCCGCAGCATCTCCCCGACCCACCGCTCCCAGTCCCGGCGCGGGGCGGAACCGCCCGCGCGGGCCCGGTCGGAGCCGAGCCCGAACCCGGCCCTGACCACGATGTCGTCCGCGAGCCGGCTCATCAGCTCGTACGTCGCCTCGACCAATGCCTGCAGCACGCAGCCATCGGCGGGGCGCACGGCCCGGATGATCCGGGCCACCGAGGCGACGGCCTCGTCCTCGACGGCCTGGGCGAGCGACTGTTTGTTGGCGAAGTGGAAGTGCAGTGCGCCGTTGCTGACGCCCGCCCGTCTGCTGATCGTGGTGAGCGAGGCAGGCGCGTACCCCTCCTGCGCGAACACTTCGGCCGCGGCGTGGATCAGCGACGTCCGCGTGCGCTGGGCACGTTCCTGCTTGACCATGGCGTCTCTCCTGGGGCTCGACACGGCGCACGCTCCCGTCGCCTGCTGTGTACATGGGTCACTGGGGCGGGTTCCCGTGTTTGCGCGACGGCAGACCGGCGTGCTTGGTGCGCAGCATGGCAAGGGCGCGGGCCAGCACCGCACGGGTGTCGGCGGGGTCGATCACGTCGTCGACCAGGCCGCGCTCGGCCGCGTAGTAGGGGTGCATCAGCTCGGCCTTGTACTCCTTGACCAGGCGGGCGCGCACGGCCTCGGGGTCGTCGGCCTCGGCGATCTGCCGGCGGAAGATGACGTTGGCCGCGCCCTCGGCCCCCATCACCGCGATCTCGTTGCCCGGCCAGGCGTACGTCAGGTCGGCGCCGATCGACTGCGACTCCATGACGATGTAGGCGCCGCCGTACGCCTTCCTGAGGACGAGCGAGATCCGCGGCACAGTGGCGTTGCAGTACGCGTACAGCAGCTTGGCGCCGTGCCGGATGATGCCGCCGTGCTCCTGGCCGACACCCGGAAGGAAGCCCGGCACGTCGAGCAGGGTCACCAGCGGGATGTTGAAGGCGTCGCACATCTGGATGAAACGGGCCGCCTTCTCGCTCGCCCCGATATCGAGCACGCCCGCGAGGACCTGGGGCTGGCTGGCGACGATGCCCACGACCTGCCCGTCGAGGCGGGCGAGCGCGCACACGATGTTGCGCGCCCAGCGTTCGTGGACCTCGAGGAACTCCCCGTCGTCGACGATCTCCTCGATGACCCTGGCCATGTCGTAGGGGCGGCTGCCCTCCAGGGGCACCAGGTCGAGCAGCGCCCCGGTCCGCCGCCCGACCGGGTCGTCGGCCGCGACGGCGGGCGGCGCCTCGCGGTTGTTCTGCGGCAGCAGCGAGAGCAGGTAGCGCACTTCGGCGAGGCAGGTCTCCTCGTCGTCGTACGCGAAGTGGCAGACGCCACTGGTCTCCGCGTGGACGTCGGCGCCGCCCAGGCCGTTGTGGGTGATCTCCTCGCCCGTCACCGCCTTCACCACATCGGGACCCGTGATGAACATCTGCGACGTCTCGCGGACCATGAACACGAAGTCCGTGAGCGCCGGACTGTAGGCCGCGCCGCCCGCGCACGGGCCGAGCATCACCGAGATCTGCGGGATGACGCCGGACGCCTTGGCGTTGCGCTGGAAGATGCCGCCGTACCCGGCCAGCGCGGTGACGCCCTCCTGGATCCGGGCACCCGCACCGTCGTTGAGCGAGACCAGCGGCGCCCCCGCCGCGACAGCCATGTCCATGATCTTGTGGATCTTCTCGGCGTGCGCCTCACCCAGGGCGCCGCCGAAGATCCGGAAGTCATGGGCGTAGACGAAGACCGTGCGGCCCTCGACCGTGCCCCACCCGGTGACGACACCGTCGGTGTAGTACCTCTTCGCCTCCAGGCCGAAGCCCTGCGCACGGTGCAGGCGCAGCTGCTCGACCTCGCTGAACGACCCCTCGTCCAGGAGCAGTCCGATGCGCTCGCGCGCCGTCAGCTTGCCCTTGGCGTGCTGGGCCTCGGTCGCCTTCCCGCCAGGTCCGCGCAGGGCCCGCTCGCGCAGAGCGAGCAGCTCTCCCCCATGCGTGCGCTCACGGCCCGGCTCCACGCCGACCGATGAGGGATACGTCGTCATGACGCCCCCTTCCTCTCGTCGCCGCGGATGCGGTGCGTGCGCCCTGACCACCCGCGCAGCCTAACAAACCGCAGGAGCGGTTTGTAGATGTCAGATGCAGAAATGCCTGGCCATGGTCTCAGGCCCGGGGCGGATACCCGGGGCCCGGGTCAGCGCCAGCTGTGCGGGGCCCGGTAGGGGCCCTCATCCCGGGGTCGCCACCCCTGCGCCGAAGGGCGCCCGGGGCGGGGCTCCCGCGGCTCCTCACCCCGGGTGAGGAACGACAACAGTGCGACGACGGCGGCGAGTTCCTCCTCGTCGGCCTCGCCGCGCTCCACCCGGATCACGTCACCGGTGCGTTCCGGACTGCTCACGCGGCCTCCCTCATCGAGTCCCCGGCCCACGGTCCGCCGGATCGCTCGAGGAACGGTGCAGCCCGAGTCGAAGGCCGCGGGGCCACCGAACGCGCCGAGCAGGGCGGGCAGTTCCCGGTGACCGTTCACCAGGAAGGTCCGCACGGGCCCCAGTTGACCGTGAGCGAAGGTGAGGCGTTCGCCGGGGAAGCGTCCGGAGAGGGCCCTGGAGAGGCAGTGGCCTCCACGCCGGCGACCGGGCGCCACGCATCGGCGCCGCAGGACGTTCGGACAGGGGGCCGCATCGAGGGCGCCTTCACGTCATCCCGCGGCAGATTGAGGCGCTTTTATCGCCCGTTCTGATCCGAGAGGCCGGAACTGACCCCTCCATTTCTCGCCACCGAACATTGCACCCTCGGTATAGAAAATAAACCGGCTGGTCTGTATGTTGAGCCCGCGAGGCGGCCCGACCGGCGCCTCACCAGTTGCGACTCTGGGGGATCAACATGTCCACGAACACGTTCCGCCCCGCAAGAGAAACCCTGGCCCCGATATCCGTCGGCCGGGTGCCGCAGGGTTCCTGGCCCGCAGATCGTCTACCGGTTCGACTCACCACCACGGTACCCAAGGAACTCGTCCACCGGGCAGCCCTCGCCGAGGTACTGCTCACCGGGCAGAAAAGACACGACGACGTCCGGTTCGCGGTCACGGCCCAGTGGCCCCGCTGCCACAGCTTCTACACACCGGTCATCGAGGGGATGTACCACGACCCCCTGCTGGCCGCGGAGACGATCAGGCAGGTCGGCTTCCTCCTGCCGCACACCGAGTTCGGCGTTCCGATCGGCCACCAGTTCCTCATGCGCACATTCGAGATGTCAGTGCGGCCCGAGCACCTGCGCATTGGCCACGCACCCGCGGAGCTCGACATCGAGGTGACCTTCAGCGACGTGCGCACGCGGCGCGACGCACACTCCGGAGCCCGCTATGACGCAGTGATCCACCGGGACGGAGAGGCTGTCGCCACGGGCAGCTTCACCTACACATGCATCACACCACCGGCTTACCGGAGACTGCGCGGCAACCAGGGCCATCTGCAGATTCCGCTGACCGCGCCGGTTCTGCCGCAGAGCGTGGGCCGCGTGTCGCCGACCGATGTGGTGCTCTCCCCGGCCGGCGCCGACGACCGGTGGCAGCTGCGGGTGGACACCCGCCACCCCGTACTCTTCGACCACCCGGTCGACCACGTGCCGGGGATGCTCCTGATCGAGGCCGCACGGCAGGCGGCATCAGCGGTCTTCGGCCATTCCGCCGAACTGATCCCCGTCCAAGTCGAGTCCGAGCACACCCGCTACGTCGAACTCGACGCACCGTGCTTCATCGAGGCCGTGCGGCTGCCCGCGACCCCGCGGGGAGAGAGGGTCCGGATCATCGGTGAGCAGAACGGCGAGGAGATGTTCCGCACCACCGTCACCACCGCCCCCGCTCCCCTGTAGAGCGGCCTGCCCAGCATGGGGCTCGACCCGCCCCGGCGCTGACGCCACCTTCCCCTGAGGCTAAAATACGAGCCTGACGGTTTTTTTTATACGGCTCCTCAGGATCATGATCTCGAAGGCGGTGGGTGACGTGGCAAAACAAGACCGCGCGATCCAGACACAACGGACGATTCTGGCCGCTGCAGCCTCCGTGTTCGAGGAGCGTGGATTTCAGGCGGCCACGATCACGGACATCCTCAGCACCGCAGGTGTGACCAAGGGTGCGCTGTACTTCCACTTCCAGTCCAAGGAAGACCTGGCGTACGGCGTGATGGCGGCTCAGGGGCGGCACATGGGAATCGTCCCGCCCCGCGCCTGCAAGACGCAGGAGGTCGTCGACACCGTCCTTCTGCAGACGTACCGGCTCAGGGAGGACCCGATGGTCCGGGCCGGCGTCCGTCTGGCCATGGACCAGTATGCGACGGAACTCGACCGCGGCGTCTCCTTCCAGGACTGGGGCAAGGGAATCGCCACTCTCCTGACACAGGCCAAGGAGCAAGGTGAGCTGCTGCCGCACATCACGCCTTCCGACACCGCCGAGCTCCTGGTGGGCGCCTACGCCGGCGTTCAGTCCATGTCACAGGCCGTCAGCAACTACGCGGATCTGGACCACCGGACCTCGGTGCTGCTGCGCCACATCATGCCCAATGTCGTGCTGTCCTCTGTACTCACCACCATCGACCTCTCGTCCGAGCGCGGCGCGGTGATCTACAGCGAGGTGCGGGCACTCTCCGAGGAGGCCGAGCCGGCGGAGAGCCGGGCCTGAGTCCTGGTCTCCGGCGCCAGCCATTCGAAGACCGGCCGGCCGAGGTCAGCGGCGGTGTCCGACGTCCAGGCCACGTATCCGTCAGGACGCAGGAGCAGTGCGGCGCGGGGCCAGCCGGCCACCGGCATCGCCCGTACGACACGCAGGGCGTGCCGCAGGCCATGCGGCGGGCCCGATGCACAGCCGGTCCCTGCGGGGCCGAATCGCATCAGGAGCATGCGTCCGTCCCGCAGGAGCCGGATGACGTCGGTCGGCCCGTCGTCCGTGGTCAGTTCACGGTTACCGAGGAACCGCCCCTCCCACGACGAGGGATGCCCGGACCGTGGCGGCAACACGGTGTCCTGCCCGCTGACCATGAGTGCGAGCCGCTCCAGCCCCAGCCCGGCGTCGGTGTCCGCCACTCCCGCCGCAGCGGTCAGCGCCTCCAGTGAGGCGGGTGTCCTGCCCGGGCGCATGAGGTCCACTTGTGTACGGATCTGGTCGAGAAGGCGCATGGCGGCCGGCCTGCGCTCCCCGTCGTAGGTGTCGAGCAGCCCCGGAGCTGCCGCGCCCCGCACGGTGAAAGCCAGTTTCCATCCCAGGTTGAGGGCGTCGAGCAGGCCCGTGCTCAACCCCTGGGCGCCGACGGGGAAATGCAGATGGGCGGCGTCCCCCACCAGGAGAGTGCGCCCCGACCGGTAGGTGCGAGCGAGGCGGGAGAAGTCGCTGAAGCGGCTCAGCCAGCGCGGTTCGCCCATGCCGATCTCCCGGCCCATGATCCGTGACGTCTCCCGGCGGAACTCCTCGAGTCCGAGCGGGAGGGTGTGGTCGGCGTGGGCCTTCGAGCTGTCGACCACACGCAGGTGCCACCGGCCCCCGGGGGTCCGCTTGGACACGACCCAGCCGCGCGGTGTCTGATGCCAGCCCGGCTCGGGCGCTCCGGCCCCGTCGCAACGAACGACCCCGACCATGGCCGCCATGCTCGGGGGTGACGTGTCCGAAGGTATTTCGCTGAGTGTCCGCACCGTGCTGCGGGCGCCGTCGGCCCCCACCACATAGGCGGCCTCGTACGCGGTGCGCCCGCCGGGATGTTCGGCAGTCACCGTCACACCGCTCTCGCGACGATCGAGTCCGGTCACCCGGTACCGACGCAGCACCTGCGCGCCCGCGGCCCGCGCCCGCTGCCCGAAGAGCCGCTCGAGATCGGCCTGCGGCTGTTTGAACAGCGGGTCCGGCTCCGTCGCCGGTGCGGTGAGCTCCAGACCCCACACGCCCGCGAAGTGGAACCGAGTACTGACGGTCCCATCGCTCAGCGGAAGCCGAGGGGCCGGCAGATAGCCCCTGCGGGCGAGGATCTGTCCGGTCCGGGCGTGCAGGGTGGTCGCCCTGGGGCGCTCGGACACCTCGGCCCGCTCCTCCAGGACCACGGTCCGCACGCCATAGGCGGCGAGCTCAGCGGCAAGCAGCAGACCTACGGGACCACCACCGACGATCACCACATCTGTGCGGACATACGCCATCGCAGTCGCCCCCGTCGGCCGGAAAAACATGAACGTCTTCGAACCGGATGGAGGGAAAATATACCGGGTGACTGGTTGTTTTCCCCGGCCGTCGCAGACCTCTTTCAGCCATTGCCGAGATCGTGCCATCAGCAGCAGGCCCGGGGTTGAAAAGGAAACCGGTGGGTCCATATCTTACGTACACACGTGCTGGACCACATGGGCGTTCTTCGGGGGGAGAAGTCTGATGGGCTCGATGACTTCAGCTGCGGTCAGCTCGACCGGGGGAGGACGCCCCGACTCCGGCCCCGGTGCCCTGCCCCGGCTGACCACCACGGTGCCGTGCGAGTACGTACACCGCTCCTCCATGGCCGAAGTCTTTCTGACCAGTTGCCGAAGAACGAGTGAGACCCGCTTCACGCTCACCGGCCAGTGGCCGCGGGCGCACGCCTTCTTCAGCGGTCCCGACGGCCGGCACGATCCGCTGCAAGCAGCGGAGACGATGAAGCAGATCGCCCTGTGTCTCGCGCACGCCGAGCTGGGGGTGCCTCTCGGACATCACTTCATGCCGTGCGACCTCTCGTTCACCGCCGACCCGGACGAGCTCGCCATCGGCACGGTCCCCAGCGACCTCAGCATCGACGCGGACTGTACCGACCTCGTGCACAAGGGCAGCCGGCTCGTGGAGTTCGCCCTGGGCATCACCATCCGGCGCAACGACCGTACGCTGGCCACCGGCACCGTGCGCTTCGTCTGCATCTCCCCCGGCGCCCACCACCGGCTGCACGGCGCGGCCCCGGAGTCCTTGCCGGCCTACCGGCCCTCAGAGCTGGCCCCATCCACCTTCGGCCGGGGCCGGCGGCGCGACACGGTCCTGGCGGCAAGTGACCTCCCCGGCCGCTGGCGGCTCAACCCCGACCCCAGCCACCCGGTCCTGTTCGACACAGGCGACGACCACATACCGCCGATGGTGCTCATGGCGGCCGCACACCAGGCGACGTGCGCCCTGCTCGCCTCCGGCCACTCACTCACCCTGACGGCCATGTCCACGGAGTTCCACCGCCATGCCGAGTTCGGCCGCCCCTGCTGGATCGAGGCCACTCCCCTCTTCGCACAGCATCCCGACACCATGAGCGTCCTGGTCACCGGCCGCCAGGACAATCGCCAGGTCTTCGGCTCGCACGTCAGCGGGACCCTGACGCGCGGGAAACGTGGCGGCGCCCGCTGACTCGCCGGCACGACGCTCAGCCATCCTCGGGCGGCGCCTTCCACTCTTGACCCTGAGACCGGATCCGGATCCGGATCCGGTACAGGCAGGGCCCGCGCAGCCGGCTCCCTCCCCCTGTCCCCCTCCGTCCCCGCCCACCGAACACGACCATGGTCGTTACGACCATGGTCGTGTTACCGTGAGGGCATGGAGGACACCGGAACCCCCGCAACCGGCAGGAGCCGCCGCGAGCGGCCCGCCAAGCCCGCCCTGACCCGGGACGGGATCGTCGCGACCGCAGCGGCGATCTTCCGCTCGCAGGGCCTGGCCAAAGTCACCATGCGCAGCGTGGCGAAGGCCCTGGACACCGGCCACGCGTCGCTGTACGTCTACGTCCGCAACACCGAGGACCTGCACGCTCAAGTACTCGACGTCGAGCTGGGATCCGTCTGCCTGCCCGACGGGTCCCGGCCCTGGCGCGCAAGCCTGGTGTCGCTCCTCCTCGACTACGGCCGGGTCCTGCTCTCGCACGCCGAGATCGCCCGGATGGCGATCCGGACCCGCCCCGACGGCCCGAACTACGCGGCCCTCGTCGAAGCGGTGCTCCGGCAGCTGGACCGGGGCGGTGTGAGGGGGCAGACCGCGGCCTGGGGCGTCGACATCCTGCTGCAGTATCCGGCCGCCGTGGCGGCCGAGCACGGGGGCACATCACCGGACACCGCGCCCCCCGGCGCCGCCGGCGGGCCGGCGGCGCCGGGCTTCACGACCGCCCCGGACCAGTACCCGCACATCGCCGCCCTCGCCGACCAGCTCTTCTCCGGCAGCCCGCAGGCCCGCGCCGAATGGGCCCTCAACGTGCTCATCGACGGCCTCCTCGCCGCGGCTTCGCCCACCACCGACGTAAGGAACTGACCATGCCCACACCCCGTATCGCCGTCATCGGCGCCGGACTCAGCGGTCTCGTCTGCGCCCGTATCCTCCAGCTCCACGGCATCCCGTGCACCGTCTACGAACGTGACGCGGACGCCGGGAGCCGCCAGCAGGGCGGCTCGCTCGACATTCACCACGACACCGGCCAGAGCGCACTCGCCGAGGCGGGCCTCTACGAGACGTTCCTTCAGCACACCCACGAGGGCGGCGAAGCGATGCGCGTCCTGGACAAGTCGGCACGGGTCTTCATCGACGAACGCGACACCGGTGCGGGCGGGCGCCCCGAGATCGACCGCACGATCCTGCGGAAGATGCTCGTGGACTCACTGGACCCCGGCGTGATCAGCTGGGGCAGCAAGGTCGTCGGCGTCAGCCCCGCCAAATCAGGACCCGTCCTGGAGTTCGCCGACGGAACCACCACGCAGGCGGACCTGGTCGTCGGCGCCGACGGCGCGTGGTCCAGGGCCCGCGCCGCACTGACCCCGGTCAAGCCCTTCTACACCGGCATCACCATGGTCGAGATCCACCTCGACGACGCCCCCGCCAAGCACCCCGACGCCCTGGCACTGGTCGGACGCGGCTCACTGTTCGCCGCGTCCGACAACAAGTACATCGGCGGACACGGCGGCGACCACATCTGGCTCGGCCTGGGCCTGCGGGTCCCCGAGGACTGGGCGGCCACCAGCGGCGTCGACTGGGCACAGGACCCCGCGGCCGCCCGGCAGACCCTGCTCGCCCTGTACGCGGACTGGGCGCCCTCGCTGACCGGCCTGATCCGCCACTGCGACGACACCATCATCCCGCGGCCCATCCACGCGCTGCCCACCGGACACACCTGGGACCGCGTCCCGGGGATCACACTCGTGGGCGACGCCGCCCACCTGATGTCCCCGTTCGCCGGCGAGGGCGCCAACATCGCCCTCACCGACGGCGCCGATCTCGCCCGCGCCATCATCGCCAACGACGACCTGGAGCAGGCTGTCGCCGCGTACGAGCGCGTCATGTTCCCCCGCGGCGCCGAATCGGCACTCCAGTCCGCCTACGGGCTCGACATGCTGTTCAACGACGAAGCCCCCAGGGCCCTCGTCGACTTCTTCACCACACCGTAGGACCGCGCGGCTCCACACCGTCTCCGGCTGCGCCGCCCCGGGCTACACCGCTTCCGCTTTCGGGTTGACGTTCTTGGCGAGGAGCTCGTTCATCTCCCCGTACGCCATCGACGCCTTGGTGTTGCTCTCGTCGTGGAAACGCATCAGGTAGTTGTACATCACGCCCACACACTTGTCGCGACTGCGGTATTCCGCGTTCCCGGTGAGCCGCATGTCGGCGGAGATCTCCTTGATCGTCCCGTCGGGCAGGGTGTAGAGCGGGTGCCACAGGAGGGTCACCGCGGGATTCAGCCGCTGGATCAGGCGCAGTTGGGGGATCTCCTGCGCGATCAGGACACTGTCGGGGTTGTAGGCCCGCAGGAACACATGGACAGGGCCTGTCGCGCGCTCGACGAACGCGGTGGACAGGACATTCCACAAAGGCGCCTGGAGCTTCCAGTTGGCGTTCAGCTCCAGCTGGTCCATGATCTTCCCGAGCCGGCTGAACTCCAGCGACGTGTGTCCCTTTCCGTGGGCGTAGACGCTCACGTCGAAGCCGCCGGACCACAGGGCCAGGGTGGGCGTGGTGATCTTCAGGTGGTCGCCCACGAGATTGACGAGTTCGCGGTACCACGTGTTCGAGGCCCGGATCTTCCGCCGCTCCGCGGAGTCGATCGACTCGTCGGCCGACTGCCGGTTCAGGGTTTCCTGCTCGGAGACCCCGCCCAGCAGAAGCTGCCAGGCGGTCTCGGTCACGTCCGCCGGGAAGCCGCCCTCCTTCATCATCTTCTGGAATACGGGCCACTCGGGGTGGTCCTGCGCCTTGGTCGCGTAGTGCTCGGTGGGTGCGCTGGCCGACGGTTTGCGGCGCTGCACGGTGTGCGCGTGAACGGCGTCCGCGTGCGCGGTGTGCGTGTGTGCGGTGTGCGTGTCGCCGGCCGGGGCGCGCTGGGCCGTCTGTCCGGCGGCCGGGGCGGTCCCGGACAGGACTCGCCGGGCGTTCTCCTCGGCGGCTGCCTCGTACCGGTCCGACGGGTCGGAGACCTTCAGCCCGTTGCCGTTGTCCGTACCCGGGACGGGGCCCTGCCGCTGCTGGACGACATGTGTGAGTTCATGGGCGAGCGTATGGCGGTCGCCGCCGCCCTCGCCGAGGACGATGTGACTGCCGGAGGTGTAGGCGCGGGCCCCGATCTCCTGCGCCGACCTCTTCGCTGCCGCGTCGTTGTGAATGCGTACGTCGCTGAAGTCGGTGCCGCCGAACCGCTCCTGCATGTCGTGCAGTTCGGGCCCCGGCAGAGGCGTGCCGGGAAGGCTCAGCACGTCGTGCGCGGCCGTCCGGCGCTGCACGGGAGCCTCTTCCGGCGCGGCCGTCGGGCCCTGCGCCTGGTCTTCCTTCGAGGGGGTCTCGCCATGGCCGCAGGACGAGCCGTGCACGTGGCGCTGGACCTCCAGCAGGTGGGCCACCGCGGCGTTTCCGGCCGAACGCTGCAACGCCATGACGTCCGCCGGTGAGTGTCCGCGCCCGTCCGGGAGCTGTCCCGTGAAAGCGGCCGCCGTCCGGGGCGTACCGGAGTGCGGCAGCACAGCGGGCCTGTGCGACTCGCTGCTCTGTCGCTGCGCAGCGCCCGCGTCCTGCTTCCGCTCCTGCACGTACCGGCTCCTTCGTGGCTGTGCGCTGCAAGCCGGTGGTCCGGGCCTGCCGGTTCTCTGTTCTCTGTTGTGTCTATACGGCGCCGGCGGCACGCGACTAGAGGCGGAGGGGAAGGCCGCACGTCCTTTCGGGTACGCCGTGTGCCCTGCCGGTTCCTCTGTGAGCAGGTAGGCGGCTCGTCCGGGCCGCCTGTGGCGCTCCGGTCCCCTTTTTCCCGGTACGCAGGTGCTTTCCGGTGCACGGGCTGCGCTGCGGGCGTGACACCGGGCGGAGGGGCCGCTGCCGGTGACCACGGGCTCTGCAGGACAGGAGGTGTTCCGGGTGGCCTCTGGACGGGTGTGCTCAGCTGTCCTGGGCCAGGGCCGGTTTGGTCGACCACCAGCCGCCGGTGTCGGCCTGGCGGTGTCCGGTGGCGGTGAGTTGGCGGCCGTTCGTCTCCGGTGCCCACATCAGGGCCGTGATGCCGCCGATGAGAGAGACCGCCGCCATGAAGATCATGGACCAGCTCAGGCCGAGGTGGTCCAGGGAGACGGGGAGCAGGAATGTGCCGATCGCCGCGCCGATGCGGCTGGCGGCGGAGGCCAGGCCGACTCCTGAGGTGCGGATCGAGGTGGGGAAGACCTCGTCGGGGTAGATGCCGGGCAGGATGCTCATGATCCCGTACGAGAACAGGTAGCCGAAGAAGCACACGGTGGCCAGCCACACCGGCAGCACATGGCCCAGGCTCACCAGGAACAGGGCGAGTGCGCAGCCGAACATCGGCCAGACGAGGATCGTGCGGCGCCCGGCGCGGTCGACGAGCCACCAGCCGGTGGCCGCGCCTGTCAGGGCGACGATGGTCCCGATGAGTGCGCCGGCCAGTGCGTTGCCGCCCAGGCCGATGGCGCGCAGGACGGTGGGCTGGAAGAACGTGAGCGCGAAGTAGGGCAGCACGATGCAGATCCAGAAGGTGCACACGAACACGGTGCGGCGCAGGTATGCGGCGGAGAACAGCTCGCGGTAGCGCGTCTGTTCGGTCTCTTCGGAGGTGAAGTCCTCGCTGTCCAGGGTGGTTCCGAGGTCGCGCTCGATGACGGCCACGGCTTCGTCCCTGCGGCCCTTGGAGATCAGCCAGCGCGGTGACTCGGGCAGGCCGTGGCGGATCAGGAGGCAGAACACCGCGGGGACGGCGCTGGCGGCCAGGGTGATGTGCCAGGCGCCCGGCCAGGTGGTGTTGATGATGTAGCCGAGGAGGTAGGCGATCACGTAGCCGACGTTCCACAGGATTTCGAGGATCCCCAGGTAGTGTCCGCGTTTCTCGCTGGGTGCGAACTCGGCGAGGAGCGGAGAGCCGATCGAGTAGTCGGCCCCTACGGCGAGGCCCATGACGAGTCCGAGTGCGAAGACCATCCAGGGGGAGGTGACGCACAGCATCAGCAGGGCGGATGCCAGGAAGACCGAGAGGTCGATGGTGAACATCGGGCGCCGGCCCAGCCGGTCGGTGACATAGCCCAGGAGCAGGCCGCCGAAGAACGTGCCGATCAGTGTCGAGGACGAGATCAGCGAGTTCCATGTCGAGGTGACGCCGATGTCGCGGGCCATGGCGCTGCCGGCGAGGGCGGAGGCCACTGAGGCGAATACGAATCCGTCGACGAACATTCCCCCGCCCGTGGCGAGGGTCAGGCGCCGCAGGAAGCGGCGGGTGTGAGGGCTGGGTCCTTCGGTTGTCGGCGGTATCGCGGCGGCTGTGCTCATGGGCGGGGCCTTTCGTGCTCTTCGGTTGTTCCGGCGGACGCGGGCGGACCAGCCGGCCGGGCGGCTGCGGCGGCGGCTGCGGTGGCGGCGGTGGCGGCGGTGGCGGTGGCGGCG
>NZ_JAAGLN010000014.1 GCF_010548145.1 Streptomyces sp. SID10853 | reverse complement strand
GCACCGGGCGGTCCTCGTCCGGCCAGGGCGCCACACACACCATGGCGTGCAGCCCGTCCGCGCCCGGCCCCAGCGCCGTACGCAGCGCGGCCACCGCCATGTCGCGCGGCCAGCCGCTCTCGGCGGTGAGCACCGCCCGGAACTCACGGGACAGCCCGGCGCCCGCCTGCGCCTCCTCGAACAGCAGGTCACCGATGCGGGCGGTCACCTCCATGGCCGCCGCCAGCCGGCTGTCGGTGGGGCCGGGGTCGGAGTCCAGCAGCCAGACATAGCCGTACACCGTGCCCCGATGGCGTACCGGCAGACAGATCCGGCCACGGAAGACCCCGGCCTCCGGCGCCGCGGGGATACGGACCGGGCCGGTGGCACGGGCGATGCCGAAGTCCTCGAACCAGGAGCGGACGGCCGGGGTGGAGCGCCGGGTGAGGATCGAGCGGGTGCGGACCGGGTCCATCTCGCTGTCGTCCTCGCTGTTGTGCGCCCCGAAAGCGATCAGCCCGAAATCCCGGTTCTCCAGGGTCGCGGGGGCGCCGAGCAGCGCCGAGATCTCGTCGGCCAGTTCCTGGTAGTCACCCTTCACCCTGGCATTCTCCCACCCCCTTCAGACATATGTCTGAGATCCAGTCCACGGATGCGTGACAGCTGTCGATGGCAGAACACCGGAGCGGTCCTTAAGTTTCGAAGTGGTTCTCCGTGCTGTACCGGTCCGATTCGGTCGTGCCGCTACGGTCCTCGTTCGTACTTCTGGTTTGGAGGTGCCCCGTGCTGGCTCCCGTGATCCTCGCCGCGGCGCGAAGTGACAAGATGCGCCGGTTCATTTCGGCCGCCCCGGGTACCAAGCAGGTCGTCGACCGCTTCATCGCCGGTGAGACGGTCGAACAGGTCGTCCCGGTCATCGAGGACGCCGCCGACAAGGGCCTTGAGGTCACCCTCGACGTGGTGGGTGAGGACATCACCACCCCCGCGCAGGCCACCGCCGCCCGCGACGCCTACCTGGAGCTGGTCGGCCGCCTCAAGGACCTCGGCCTGGGCGGGAAGGCCGAGGTGTCGGTCAAGCTGTCGATGTTCGGCCAGGGCCTGGAGGGCGGCCACGAGCTGGCGCTCGCCAACGTCCGCCGGGTCGTCGAGGCCGCCGCAGCCATCGGCACCACGGTTACGCTGGACGCAGAGGACCACACCACGCTCGACTCGATGTTCGCCATCCACGAGGAGCTGCGGAAGGACTTCCCGCAGACCGGCTGTGTCATCCAGGCATATCTGTTCCGTACCGAGGACGACGCCCGCAGGCTCGCGGCGGCCGGCAGCCGGGTCCGGATCGTGAAGGGCGCCTACAAGGAGCCCGCATCCGTCGCGTACCAGGTCAAGGCCGAGATCGACAAGGCGTACGTCCGGATCCTGAAGATCCTCATGGACGGCGACGGCTACCCGATGATCGGGTCCCACGACCCGCGTCTGATCGCCATCGGCCAGGAGCTGGCCCGCAGGGCCGGGCGCAAACTGGATGAGTACGAGTTCCAGATGCTGTACGGCATCCGCAGCGACGAGCACATCCGGCTCGCGGCCGAGGGCCACCGGATGCGCGTCTACACGGCGTACGGCACCGACTGGTACGGCTATTTCATGCGCCGCCTCGCGGAGAAGCCGGCCAACCTGCTGTTCTTCGGCCGCTCCGTGCTCACCAAGGGCTGACCTGCCCGGCTGACCACACCACCTCAGACACAAAGGAGACAAGGCACTCATGGACGCTGTGACCCAGGTCCCCGCGCCGGTCAACGAGCCGGTTCACTCCTACGCGCCGGGCTCCCCGGAGCGCGCGCGTCTCGAAGCCAAGCTCAAGGAACTGGCCGAGAACCCCATCGACCTCACCATGACCATCGCCGGTGAGAAGCGGATGGGCGGCGGCGAGCCGTTCACGGTCGTCCAGCCGCACGACCACCGGTCCGTCATCGGCACCGGTGCGCACGCCACGCAGGCCGACGCCCAGGACGCGATCGACGCCGCGCTGGCCGCCGCCCCCGCCTGGCGCGCGATGTCCTTCGACGACCGCGCCGCGATCATCCTGCGCGCCGCAGAGCTGCTCTCCGGCCCGTGGCGCGAGACGATGGCGGCCTCGACCATGCTCGGCCAGGGCAAGACGGCCCAGCAGGCCGAGATCGACACCCCCTGCGAGCTGGTCGACTTCTGGCGCTTCAACGTCAAGTACGCCCGTGACCTGCTGGCCGAGCAGCCCCCGGCCAACTCCGCGGGTGTCTGGAACCGGCTGGACCACCGGCCGCTCGAAGGCTTCGTCTACGCGATCACGCCGTTCAACTTCACGGCCATCGCGGGCAACCTGCCGACCGCCCCGGCCCTGATGGGCAACGTGGTCGTCTGGAAGCCGTCCCCGACGCAGACCCACGCGGCCGTCCTGCTGATGGAGCTGCTCACGGAGGCCGGCCTCCCCAAGGGCGTCATCAACCTGGTGACGGGCGACGGCATCGCGGTCTCCGAGGTCGCGCTGAACCACCGTGACCTCGCGGGCATCCACTTCACCGGTTCCACCCCCACCTTCCAGTACCTGTGGAAGACGGTCGGCGAGAACATCGGCAAGTACCGCACCTACCCGCGCCTTGTCGGTGAGACCGGCGGCAAGGACTTCGTGGTCGCGCACCCCAGCGCCGACCGCGCCGTGCTGAAGACCGCGCTGACCCGCGGCTCGTTCGAGTACCAGGGCCAGAAGTGCTCCGCGTCCTCGCGCGCGTACGTCCCGGCCTCGATCTGGAACAGCGGCTTCCGCGAGGAGTTCGCCGCCGAGGTCGACGGCATCGCCGTGGGCGACGTCACCGACCTGTCGAACTTCATGGGCGCCGTCATCGACGACCGGGCGTTCGCCAAGAACAAGGCCGCGATCGACCGGGCCAAGGCCGACCCGACCTGCACGGTCGTCGCGGGCGGTACGTACGACGACTCCGTCGGCTACTTCGTACGGCCCACGGTCATCGAGTGCACCGACCCGGCGAACGAGGTGTTCACGACCGAGTACTTCGGCCCGATCCTCGCCGTCCACGTCTACGACGACAGCCAGGACGGTTCGTACGACGCCATGCTGGAGCAGATGGAGTCGGCCTCCGACTACGCGCTGACCGGCTCGGTCATCGCCTCGGACCGCGCCGCTGCCGCGCACACGATGGAGAAGCTGCGCTACGCGGCGGGCAACTTCTACATCAACGACAAGTCGACCGGTGCCGTGGTCGGCCAGCAGCCCTTCGGCGGCGGCCGCGCTTCGGGCACCAACGACAAGGCCGGCGCCCCGCAGAACCTCCAGCGGTGGACCCTGACCCGGGCCATCAAGGAGACCCTGGTCCCGCCGACCGAGTACACGTACCCCCACCAGGGCTGATCACCGGCCCACCCTGAGACACCGCCCCCTCCCGGTCCCCCGCCGCGAGGGGGCGGTTCCATGCCGGGCGCCGGGTACCCCATGGACCTCCTGTGCCCGCCGGTCTGCAATCCGGTGGCCCGCACGGGCGGTGACGGCGCACTCTTGCGGCATGGCAGAACAGACGACAGGGCACCGCGACGCCACGATGCCCACCACGACACCGCACACCGCCGAGCCCCGTACCGGCGGGCCGCACACCGCCGAGCCCCTTACCGCCGGGCCGCCCGCCGACGAGCCGCACACCGCCGAGCCCCTTACCGCCGGTCCGCCCGCCGACGAGCCGAAGCACCGCATCCGGGCGCTGTACACCGAGTCGACGGTCACGGTCTACCAGGCGTACACCCCGGCGATCGGCATCCCGGCGGCCCGCGACGGGCGGTTCCCCGCGGCCTGGAAGCGGGACCGGATGACCTGGGTCAAGCCCTCGTTCCTGTGGATGATGTACCGCTGCGGCTGGGCGGCGAAGGAGGGCCAGGAGACCGTACTGGCCGTCGAGATCAGCCGGTCCGGGTTCGACTGGGCGCTGCGCCACGCCTGCCTCTCCTCGTACGAGCCGACCGTCCACGCCGACCAGGCCGTCTGGAAGCGGGAGTTGAAGCAGTCCCCGGCGCGGGTGCAGTGGGACCCCGAGCGGGACCTGCGGCTCCGGCCGCTGCCGCACCGCTCGCTGCAGCTCGGACTCTCCGGTGACGCCGCCCGCCGGTACGCCGACGAGTGGACCGTGTCGATCACCGATGTGACCCCGCTGGTCCACCGGATCCATGGGCTGGTCCTGGCCGGTGACGAGAGCGGTGCGGCCGCGCTGCTGCCCCCGGAGCGGCCCTATCCGTCGCACGGCGGGCTGCCGTCGGCGGTGCTTCCCGGCGGTGCGGACGGGGCCGGCGGTGCGCGCGGTCCGGGCGGGTCCGGTGTGCGTGGTGCGGGCGCCGATGGCGGTACGGACACCCCCGGCGCCCCCGCTCCGAGCGGCCGGTAGTCCCCAACAGGGGGCGTACGGTGAACCGTTCGGGGCGCGCGTGGCGTCCTTCACACCGGGCGCGCGCCCGCCGCATCCGGGCGCCCCGCCCGCCCGCCGGTCTGTCGGCCGGTGCGTCGCAGTCAGGGGGAGAACGCTGTGGAGCCCGCAACACTCGCCACCAAACTTGCCTCAAGTGTCGTCGTACCGCTGGTGAAGAAGCTCTTCGTCCAGGAGGGGCCGGGCGCGGGGGTGGTCGACCGTCCCGTACGGATCTCCGGCCTGGTCTCCTTCCGGGGCGAGAAGCGGACCCTCGGCCGCCGTGACCTCACCGCACTCGCGCAGACCCTGGTCGAACGCGCGCTGCAGTCCGCAGGCCCCGGGGAGCGGCCCATCGGCGCGGACGAGGAGCAGGCGGTCGCCGACGCGGTGTCCAGGACCCTGGGCGCACTCGGCACCATCGAGATCGACGACCTGCAGGCGGTGCGGCTGGGCACCAGGGAGTTCGCGGGGCTGCTCACCGCCGCCGAACCGGGGGCCGGCCGCGAGCTGTCCGCCGACGGAGCGCGGTTCCACGCGGCTCTCGTGGAGACCGCCTGCCTGCACATCCTGCACTTCTTCACCCAGCGCTCCACCTTCGTCGCGTCGTCGCTCGTGGAGCAGACCCGCCAACTGGGGCGGCTGAGCGAGCAGATGGGCGTGCTGACCCGGCGCTTTCCCGGCCGGTCGGCCGAGGACACCGCCTTCGAGGAGAGGTACGCGCGCGACATCATCGCGGGCCACAACCACCTGACCATCTTCGGGATAGAGCTCGCCCACTCGCCGGACAGCTGGCCGCTGGACACCGCCTACCTCAGCCTGGAGGCGGAGTTCGGCGCCACCGGGGCCGCCCCGCCGCAGCCCGCGCTCCCGGCCGAACAGGCGCTGTCCGGCCGGGACCGGGTGCTGCTGCGCGGGGTGGCGGGCTCCGGGAAGACGACCCTCGTGCAGTGGCTGGCGGTGGCGATCGCCCGGGACGCCCTGCCCGCGAAGCTGGCCGGGCTGCGCGGCCGGGTGCCTTTCGTGCTGCCCGTACGGCGGTTCGGCGACGGCGGGTTCCCGGTGCCCGACGAGTTCCTCTCCGCCGCCCGCTACCCCGGCGCGGGCTCCCAGCCGGCGGGCTGGGCCGACCACGTCATGTCCGACGGGCGTGGGCTGCTCCTGGTCGACGGCATAGACGAGTCGTCCGAGGAGGACCGCGAGCAGCTCCGCCACGAACTGCGCAGGCTGCTCGCCCTCTACCCGGGCAATGTCTGGCTGCTGACCTCGCGGCCCTCCGCCGTACGGGAGAACTGGCTGGCGTCCGAGGGCTTCACCGAACTGGTGCTCTCGCCGCTCAGCCGCGAGGGGGTCGCCGCGTTCATCCAGCGCTGGCACCGGGCGGCCCGGGAGGGGGCCACCGACCTCGACCGGCTGGAGAACTACGAGCAGACCCTGCTGGGCGCGGTCCGGCTCAACCGCGATCTGGGCCGGCTCGCCACCAACCCGCTGATGTGCGGGCTGATCTGCGCCCTGCACCGGGACCGCCGCGGCTATCTGCCGCGCGGCCGCAAGGCGCTGTACGACGCGGCCCTGTCCATGCTGCTCGAACGGCGCGACCGGGAACGCGACATGCACCCCACCGACGGCATCGACCTCACCCAGGAGCCGAAGGTCCAGCTGCTCCAGAAGCTCGCCCACTGGATGCTCGTCAACGGCCGCTCCGAGATGGACCGTTCGGTCGCGGTGGACACCCTCGCCCAGCATCTGCCGGCCATCCCGCACGCAGCCGAGCAGGGCGGTCCCGAGGAGATCTACCGCCATCTGCTCAACCGGACGGGGCTGCTGCGTGAGCCCACACCCGGCTCGGTGGACTTCGTGCACCGGACCTTCCAGGACTATCTGAGCGCCCGCGCCGCCGTGGAACGGCACGACTTCGACTTCCTGATCAACCACGCCCACCAGGACGACTGGGAGGAGGTGGTCCGGATGTCGGTGGCACTCGCCAGGCCCGACGAGTGCGCCTATCTGCTGGACGGACTGATCGCCGCACGCAAGGGCGCGCGCCCGGTGGAGTCCCGGCACCGCAAACTGCTCGCGGCGGCCAGCCTCGAACACGCGACGGAGCTCGACCCCGCCGTACGGGCCAGGGTGCACCGCTACACCCGGGACCTCGCCAGGCCGACCACGCTCGAAGGGGCCCGTGCGCTCGGCTGGATCGGGCCGATCGTCCTGGAGATGCTCCCCGACCCGGCCACGGTCTCCGACGACGAGGCGCACCGGCTCGCGGTCACCGCGACATCGGTGGCGGACGACCGGGCCATCGGCTATCTCGTGCGGATGCGGGACCGCTCGTCGTGGGCCGTGCGCTCCCAGTTGGCGGGGGCCTGGCGGCGCTATGACACCGACACGTACGCGGACGAGATCATCGCCCATCTCGACGAGGACGGGCTCGACTTCCCGGTGTCGGACCTGTCGGAGCTGCATGCGCTGCGGCGGCTGGGCGGACGGCCGCGGGTGCAGATCTCCGGGATGTTCACACCGGACCAACTGCTGGAGGAGATCGTCGCCGAACGGCTGACCGGGCTGTGGCTCGCGTACGACCTGGGGGTGGGCCTCGACTGGCTGAGCGCGTTCCCGCACCTCACCACGCTCCGGGTGAGCGAGGGGGTGGTGCGGAGCCTCGACGGCGTACCCGACGGGATCGAGACCGTCACGGTGTGAATGTGACCGTGAGGTGCCGCGATGGTGATGGTCCGGTGTTCACGCGCAACTTCGTTCACCTTTCGCGCATCCAAGTGTTGATACGCGTTCATGACCTCATACAGGAGAATCATTTTGCGTCACCGCATCAGCTCCGTGTCCGCCGTCGCGGCCGCTCTGCTTGCCGTAACCCTCGCACCGGCCGTCCAGGCGCAGGCCGCTGACGCGGCAGGCCCGTCCCTCGTGGTGTCCGAGCTGTCCAGCGATCCCTGGAAGCCGGGCGAGGTCCGGACGGACTCCCTGACCTTCACCAACCAGGGCGACGCACCCGCGGACGGTGTCACGATGCGCCTGCGGATCACGCGCGGTCTGGCCTTCCCCGAGCACGCCGCCGGCTGCACGTACTCCACCGACAGCGACCAGGTCTCCGTGGCCGTCTGCCACTACGACAAGGTGCTTGAGCCCGGTCAGCACTTCACGGCGCCCGTCGACTTCAAGGTGCTGCCGAAGGCGCTGCTGGAGAACGTGGAGTACGGCACGGGCACCGCGGGCGGCGACCCGGCGTCCGGGTCGACCGACACCAGCTACCGCTCGCTCCCGGTCACCGCCGACAACACGGCCGACCTCGCCGCGGTCGGCGACACCGCGAAGGGCAAGCCGGGCGACCAGGTCACCGTCACGGCCGGGCTGCGCAACGACGGCCCCGGCTGGATCGACGACAACACCAGCGACGACCAGCCCGCCGTGATGGTCGACATCCCCGAGGGCACGACGGCTGTCGAGGTCCCGAAGGACTGCATGCCCTTCGGTATCGACGGCCCGAGCGGGCCTTCCGCACCGGGCAAGCGGAAGTACGTCTGCCTGCCGCCCGAGCACATCTACGAGGTGGGCTCGCTCAACGCGTACAAGTTCGTGCTGCGGATCGAGAAGGGCGCGAAGGACACGTCGAGCGAGGTCAAGGCCACGTCGGTGTACGACATCCACCCGGCCTTCGACAAGAACCCCTCCAACGACAAGGCGAAGCTCACCCTCGACGTCACGGACCCCGCACCGGGCAACGGCTCGGGCTCCGGTTCGTCGAGCAGCACCAACGGCAGCTCGTCGACGGGCGGTTCGTCCTCGGGCACGACGACGGATGGTGCGCACACCGGAGGCACGGCCACACAGAGCGGAACCCACGCCCAGTCCACCGGCGGCACGGGCACCTCGGGCTCCACCTCCACCACGGGCGGCGCCACGACGGGCGGTGACGCGACCGGCACGATGGCGTCGACCGGCGCCTCCAGCAACACCCCGCTGCTCACGGGAGCCGGCGTGGCCGCGGTGGCGGCGGGCGGCGCCCTGGTGTTCGCCCTGCGCCGCAGGAACGCGGCCAAGGTGCAGTAGCCCGCACTTGGCGGGTCCTGAAGAGCGCAGGGTGACGAGTGGCGAGGGACGCCCCGGATTGCTCCGACAGCTATGCAAAGTCGGGGCGAGCCGGGGCGTTCTGGTGTCTGGGCGGCCCCTGTAACGAGGTGTCGGAGGGACATCGCCGCAGGTGCGTCCAGACAGGCGCATGGCTTCCTCGCGGGTGTGCGGCGGCAGCGCGCAGCTCACCTCAAGGAGGTCACGGAGGCCGAAGCCGACACCGAGCGGCGATTTCTCGCCGGGCGGATGGGCTGAGAGCCCCTGTGGCACGCCGGTACGAGTACGATCCTCTGACTCAAAGGACCCTCGCCTCACCGGGAGTTACGAGTGAACCGCAGTCATGTCCTGCCCGCCGTCGTCTCGCTCACGGCGGCCGCTGCGCTGTTGCTGACCGGATGCGGAGGCGGAAGCAAGGGGTCGGACAACGACAAGGGTGCGGGCGCGGATGACGGGGGAACGAAGAAGACGGCGGCGCCGAGTAAGCCTGAGGCGAGTAACGCTCCCGCTATCGACCGGCCGGATGTGAGCCTTCCTGGAGACGTCAAGTTTGTGTTCACCACACCCCGTCTGAAGGACCCGGTCCGGACCGCGGCTCTGGGAGACGCGGAGAACTTCATCCGTGCCGTCGAGCACGGAATCGTCAAGCAAAACAAGAACGACCCCGCGTACAAGTTCTACTCCGAATTCCAGAGTCCCGCCCAGGAGTATGCGCGGGATCAGATCACTCAGCATGCTGATGCGGGATGACTGTCACCGGGGAGCGGAAATACTACGACCCCAAGGTGCAGTCGGTCGGAGGCAAGAAGAGCCTTGTTGTTACTTTCTGCAGCGACGGATCGAAGCTCTACAGCAAGAACGTCAAGAGCGGAGAAGTCACCCGGACCACCAAGAGCGTCAAGGACTTCTACTTCTGGCAGATCGGCATGAGTGCTGCGGACGGCGTCACTGGCCTCTGGCGTGCCGAGGAGGTCAAGGTGCAGGGGGAGGCCGCGCAGTGCATGTGACGGGGATACGCAAGCCGGTCCTGGTCTGCTATCGGTAGCGCGCGGCTTTGGGTGATCGCTGTCCCTGCCCGTGCTGAAGACTCCAGCAATTCCGGTAAGGCGTCAGAGTGTCCGCCACCCATGACCCGGATCTCGCAATGATGTCCGGAAGGGAGAGCGGCAGATGCAGGTCCCAGGGATCAAGGTCAGTCTCGCCCCGGCCGGTGCCAGCAAGGTGAATCTGCCGACCTGGGCATGGCTGGACAAGGCCGACTTCAAGCCTGTCTCCGTCACCGCCTCGCTCGATGTCGCCGGCTTTCATGCCGAGGCCACCACCACGGCCGAGCCGGACGCGCTCCGTCTGGACCCCGGCGTCGACGACGCGCAGGTGCTTCCCGCGTCCGGTGAATGTGCCATGAAGAACGGCTCCATCGGTCAGCCGTATGCGCCGGGCAAGGCGAATCTGACTCCGCCGTGCGGCGTTGTCTACCAGCGCTCTTCGGGAGATGGCACCTTCAACCTGCGCCACCGCCACCTGGAAGATCAGCTGGACGGGGACCGGTGGTGCGGGAGGCACCCTGCCCGACGGTGAGTACGGCGACGATCAGCCCGTCAGGGTCCAGGAGATCCAGGCCGTCAACCGCTGAGCCCGCCGCGCGTCAACGGCCCGGGGAGAAGGGTGTTCGTTCCCGGCCCCTCAGTCCTCGATGCCCCGGATCACATCCCGTTTGACCCGGTGCCAGCCGAGGAAGCCGCCGATCGGTACCGCGATCGCGGCACCGATCAGGATCGGGAGTGCGGCGGCATCGGCGCCGAAGTGGATGACCGTGAACGTCGCCGCGCCCGAGACAGCCGCCGCCAGGCCCGCCTGTTTCAGTTTTCCGCGGGAGCGGTCACCGAAGAACAGGTGCTGGTCCGGGGGGCCCGGGGCGGCGTTCAGGGCGGCGTCCGGGCCCGCTTCGGCGGCCCTGGGGCGCTTGAAGTACATGAAGAAGAACCAGTGCCCGCACGGTTCCCAGCCGTCGGGTGCGAGGCCGGTCGTGAGGGTGTCGCGCTCCGCCGCGTTGTTCGCGGCCTCCCGCCGGTACTCCCAGCGCAGTGCCGCGTCCCGGTCGCGGCGGCAGACGAAACGGCCCAGCCGGTCCAGGCCTTCGACCTCCCAGCCCTGGTCCCCGTAGAAGTTCAGATGCCTGCGGTCCGTGTAGATGTCGCAGGTCCACTTCCAGGTCTCGGCTCCGGCTCCCGGTTCCCCCGTCCCGCCGCCCCCGGTGAGTCGTTCCGCGAAGAGTCCTGCCGGGCCGAACTCCTCCTCCGGGCCCCTGCCGGTCTCCGCGAGATAGCCCGAGAGGTCCGCGACGGTGGCCGCCACCTCTTCCCCGGGTCTGCCGTGCGAGCGCAGTGCGGCGGCGAGTTCGTCGAAGTATCGCGTCATGACATGTCCCCTGTTCCCCCTGGATACAGCGTGGCCTGCACGGCTCTGTGGAACTCCAGCCAGGAGGCGCTCTGTTCGGCAAGGGCCCGCCGGCCGGCCGCGGTGAGGCGGTAGTAGCGCCGCCCCGGCCCCCGCTCCGTGGCCCGGAACTCCCCGGAGGCCAGTCCGGCCTCTTCGAGCCTGTTCAGTACGGGATAGAGCGTCCCGCCCTTGATCTCGCCGAGCCCGGCGGAGGCAAGCGCCTTGGTGATCTCGTATCCGTAGCTCTCGCCGTTGGTGAGGCAGGAGAGAACGAGGAGGTCCAGAACGCCCTTGAGCCAGCTGGATCTGCGGTCGGCGGCCATACGAACAGTGGACCACTACCTAGATAGGTATGCAACCTAGATCGCCATGCCGGTTCATGATCGCGTCTCAGATAGTAGGAAGTCCGAGTAATTGTGGAGACAGGACGGCCCGGCTCCCCTAGCTTTATAGAAGCCGAACGTCTCGCTCGACCCAGCGACTGGCGGTCGTGAGCAGCGCCCCTGTGCAGGTAACCCCTGCGGCGCCCGCTCCCCGCCTCCTCCGGCGCATCGATATCCCCCTTGCTTCAAGGAGTCGATCCCCATGGCCGAGACGACAGTCCGCCGCGTCCGTCACACCGCCCGCGCAGCTCGTTCGGGCGAGTCCGACCGCAAGAACGCGGCAGCCGCCCTCCAGCGTGCACTCGACCGCCGTGACAACGGCGGCTCCACCGGGCACTGAAACCGCCCCGCGCCTTGCGGCGCAGGGCGGTTGCGAAGGTCCTCGCCGGAGCCGTTCGTAGAGCGTTCAGCGGCCCCGGCGGATCTCGAAGTGGTCGATGCGCTCGCCTGATTCGGCGAGCGCGCTGACCTTGAGCGCCGCCTGCCGGCCGGTCGTCACCTCTACCGCGAGGAACGAGTAGCCGGTGTAGCGCACCCGCGACCACTCCACGGTCTCGGTCGCCTTCGCGCCGCCCTTCACCCAGTGATAGGTGGGCACGCTCTCCTGCTCGTGGAGGTGGCCCTCGTAGCTGTCCGGCGCCGGGAAGTCGTACAGCGACTTGCCCGCACCGCCCGCGGTCACGTACACGATGCCGTCCCGCGTCGGGTCCGTCCGCTCGCCGACCGGCACCTTGCGCGCGACCTTGTTCCGCAGGATCGCGTCCGTGCGCTCGTACACATGGTTGTGGCCGTTGATGACCAGGTCCACCTGGTGCTTCTCGAAGAGCGGCACCCACTCGTCCCGCACCCCGCCCTCCGACGCGTGCGAGTTCGTCGTCGAGAACGCGCAGTGGTGGAAGAAGACCACGACGAAGTCGATGTCGCGGTTCGCGCGGAGTTCGGCCAGGCGGCGGTCAAGCCAGCGGGTCTGCTTGCCGCCGCTGATGCCGTAGTTGGCGGGGATCTCGTACGAGACGTCGTTGGCGTCCAGCGCCACGACCCCGACATTGCCGTGCACGAACGAGTACACACCGGGCTGGTTGACCGGGTCGGGGCCGTTGTCCGGCAGTGTCCAGCGGGCGTTCTGGCCGCCGTAGCCGTCGGGGGAGTACCAGGCTTCCATGTCGTGGTTGCCGGTGGTCACCATCCACGGCACCGTCTTCGCGACGGTCTCCGTCTGCGCCAGGAACTGGTCCCAGGTGCGGGCGTCGTAGGCGTCCGTCTCCTGGCCCGAGCCCGACGGGTCCGCGTAGCAGATGTCGCCCGCGTGCAGATGGAACGCCGGGTTCTGGCCCAGGAGCAGCTGGTCGTTGCCGAGCGCGTGGTAGCTGACGCCCTGGTCGCCGAAGGCCGTGAAGGTGAAGGACTCGGCGCGGGACGGCGCGGTGCGGAAGGTGCCGAGCGTGCCCAGATTGCGGCGGTCGGCCGGGTCGAAGCCGTCGTGCCCGACGCCGTAGTAGTACGTCGTCCCCGCCCGCAGCCGGTCGAGTCCGGCGTGTACGTAGAACTGCTCGGCTGCGGCGATCTTGCCGCCGTTCAGGCTGGGCGTCGTCAGGTGCCGCACCTCGGCGCTGATCTTCCGGCTCAGGTCCCAGGGCGATGTGCCGATCCGGATGTACGGCCGCTTCACCGCGAACGGGACCTGCCAGGAGACCCGCATCTGTGTCCTGGGGTCGGCGCCGTAGGCGAGGTGCCTGCCGAACGGTGCGACCAGCGAGCCGTCGACGGCCGGCGTGGAGTGGGCGGGGGCGTGCGCCGGAGCCGACCGCACGGGTGCGGCGTACGCGGACTGCGCGCCCAGCGCGGTGCCGGCACCGGCGACGGTGACCGCGGCACCCGCCGCTGTCGTACGGAGCACTCCGCGCCGGCTGAGCCGGGTGCGGAGGTACTCGTGCTGCTCGGCCATACTCATCCGGCCGGCGAGCTTCTCGGGGATACCGAAACGAGGTGTGTCCATGGCCGCCAAGGTGCCCGGTCCGGCTGTCGGGCTCCTGCCGCACGGGTGAACGGCGCCCGTACAGCAGATCACATGTCCGGATACTGGACATGTGATGTCATCCCCTGGGACGCGCAGTAGGGTGCCGTCATGTCTCGCAGCCTCAATCTCGCAGTGATCCCCGGTGACGGCATCGGCCAGGAAGTCGTGGCCCAGGGCCTCAAGGTCCTGAACGCGGTCCTTCCTCAGGATGTGAAGCTGGAGACCGAGGAGTACGACCTCGGCGCCCAGCGCTGGCACCGCACCGGTGAGACCCTCCCGGACGCCGAACTGGAGTCGCTGAAGCGGCACGACGCGATCCTGCTCGGCGCGATCGGTGACCCGTCGGTCCCGTCGGGCGTCCTGGAGCGCGGTCTGCTGCTCAAGCTCCGCTTCGCCTTCGACCACTTCGTCAACCTCCGCCCCTCGAAGCTGTTCCCGAACACCGCGACCCCGCTCGCCGGCCGCCCGGACATCGACTTCATCGTGGTCCGTGAGGGCACCGAGGGTCCGTACACCGGCAACGGCGGCAGCCTCCGTACCGGCACGCCCGCCGAGATCGCGACCGAGGTCAGCGTGAACACGGCGTACGGCGTCGAGCGCGTCGTCCGCGACGCGTTCGCCCGCGCCCAGGCACGTCCGCGCAAGAAGCTGACGCTGGTGCACAAGAACAACGTCCTCGTCTACGCCGGCCACATGTGGAAGAACATCTTCGACAAGGTGAGCCAGGAGTTCCCGGACGTCACCACCGACTATCTGCACGTCGACGCCGCGACGATCTTCTTCGTCACCCAGCCCGAGCGCTTCGACGTCATCGTCACCGACAACCTCTTCGGTGACATCCTGACCGACCTTGCCGCTGCCGTGACCGGCGGCATCGGCCTGGCGGCATCCGGCAACATCAACCCGACGGGTGCCTTCCCGTCGATGTTCGAGCCGGTGCACGGTTCGGCGCCCGACATCGCGGGCACCGGCAAGGCCGACCCGACGGCCACGATCCTCTCCGTCGCCCTGCTGCTGCGCCACCTCGGCCACGAGTCCGAGGCCGCCCGCATCGAGGAAGCGGTCTCCGCCGACCTGGCGGAGCGCGGTACCGAGCCGCGTACGACCGACGAGATCGGCGACGCGCTCGCGGTACGAGTAGCGGGCTGACCCGTCGACTGATACACCACAGCCGCCGGGTCTCCCAAGACACCCGGCGGCTGTGTTTTGCGGTCCCGGGTGCGACCATCGAAGCCTGGACCGCATTCACGCCTTTCATCCGCGGCCATCCACGAGCGATAATCGGACGTGGGGCCGCGGTATGTGGGGAAGCTCGGACGTCCTAGTAGTGGCGTGAGCGCGGTCCGTCACAAACAACCGGTGAAGGACATACCACTCATGACGACGCTCCCGATCGAGCTCAAGCCCTCTTCCAACCCGTTGTCCGACGCGGAGCGGGAGGCGCTGCTGGCCCATCCCGGATTCGGCCGCCATTTCACCGACCACATGGTCACCATCAAGTGGACCGAGGGACGCGGCTGGCACGACGCCCAGCTCGTTCCCTACGCGCCGCTCTCCCTGGACCCGGCGAACATGACCCTGCACTACGGGCAGGAGATCTTCGAGGGCCTCAAGGCATACCGCCAGCCCGACGGATCGGTGGCGACCTTCCGCCCCGAGGCCAATGCGAAGCGCTTCCAGCTCTCCGCGCGCCGTCTCGCCATGGCCGAGCTGCCGGTCGAGATCTTCCTCGACGCGTGCGACGCGCTGGTCCAGCAGGACAAGGCATGGGTCCCGCCGCACGGTGGCGAGGAGTCCCTCTACCTGCGTCCGTTCATGATCGCCACCGAGGTCGGTCTCGGGGTGAAGCCCGCCAACGAGTACCTCTTCATCGTGATCGCCTCGCCGGCCGGCGCCTACTTCGAGGGCGGCGTCAAGCCGGTCTCGATCTGGCTCTCCGAGGACCGGGTGCGTGCCGTGCCCGGCGGCATGGGCGAGGCCAAGACCGGCGGGAACTACGCCGCGTCCCTGCTGGCCCAGGCCGAGGCCGCCCGGCAGGGCTGCGACCAGGTCGCCTACCTCGACGCCGTCGAGCACAAGTGGGTCGAGGAGCTGGGCGGCATGAACCTGTGCTTCGTGTACGGGGGCGGCGAAGGCCGCAAGCCGAAGATCGTCACGCCGCGGCTCACCGGCTCGCTGCTGGCGGGTGTCACCCGTGACTCGCTGCTCTCCGTCGCCCGTGACCTCGGCTACGAGGCCGAGGAGGGCCGGGTCTCCATCGACCAGTGGCGCCGTGACACGGAGAACGGCTCGCTGACCGAGGTCTTCGCCTGCGGTACGGCCGCGGTCATCACGCCCGTCGGCACGGTGAAGTCGGCCAGTGGGGAGTGGACGCAGGGCGACGGTACGCCCGGTGAGGTCACGCTGGCTCTGCGGGCCGCGCTGCTCGACGTTCAGCGGGGGATCGGCGAGGACAAGCACGGGTGGATGCATCCGCTGGGCTGAGCGCTCTTGTTTCCGGGGCGCTGCCCCGGACCCCGCTCCCCGCGCTCCGCTGCCCGATTGCCGGAGGGGCTTGGTTGTGCGGCGCACTCCGGACCCCGCTTCCCGCGCTCCGCTGCCCGATTGCCGGAGGGGCTTGGTTGTGCGGCGCACTCCGGACCCCGCTCCCCGCGCTCCGCTGCCCGATTGCCGGAGGGGCTTGGTTGTGCCCCTCCGGCTTGGGTCATTCCTCCCCGAGCGCCGTCTCGATGGCCGCGCCCCAGGCCAGTACCCGCTCGTCGTCCCCCGCCGCGCCCACGCACTGGAGCCCCAGCGGCAGTCCGTTGCCCGCGTGGCCCGCGGGGAGGGTCAGGGACGGCAGGCCTGCGTTGCTCCAGGGCAGGCACATGACGGAGCTGCCCGTCGTCGTCAGTCCCAGCGGGGCCGGGCCCGTCGCCGACGGGGTGATCCACAGGTCGGCGCCGGCCATCGCCGCCGCCATCCGGTCCCGGAACACCACCCGCTCCCGCTGCGCCCTCACGTACTCCACCTCTGTGATCAGCCGGCCCTCCCGGATCGCCCGTACCGTCTCCGGCCGGTAGCGCTCCCCGTACTCGGCGAACCACTCCGCGTGCGTACGGGCCACCTCGTAGCGGTTCATCGTGAAGAGCTGGGCCCTGACCTGCTCGAAGTCGGCCATCACGGGGATCCGCCGCACCGTGAACCCGGCCGCGCGCAGCCGCTCAACCCGGGTCGCGAAGACATCGAGCGCCTCCGGTTCGGCGCGTTGCAGATACGGGCCTTCGGGGACCGCGAGCACCGGCAGGTCCGGTGAGCCGTGGGCCGGGTGCGCGGGCGGCTCGCGCGGGTGCCAGTTGTCGCAGACCACCGCCAGCGCGGGCAGCAGGCCCGCCACGTCCGCGGCGAAGAGGCCGAGGGTGTCGAAGCTCGGGGCGTTCGCGATGACGCCGTCCACCGGGATGCGCCCGTACGTCGGTTTGAAGGCGGTCACCCCGCAGTACGCCGCGGGGCGGATCATCGAGCCGACGGTCTGGGTCCCCACGGCCAGCGGCACCATCCCGGCCGCGACCGCCGCCGCCGAGCCGCTGCTCGAACCGCCGGGCGTGTGGGCGAGGTTGCGCGGGTTACGCGTCGGACCGGGGGCCAGTACCGCGAACTCGGCCGTCACCGTCTTGCCCGCGATCACCGCCCCCGCCGCGCGCAGCCGGTCGACGACGGTGGCCTGCCGTCCGGCGAGGGCCTCGGGCGGGAGGGCCGAACCCGCCCTGGTGGGCAGGGCGTCGACATGGATGATGTCCTTGATGCCGACCGGGACGCCGAAGAGCGGCGGCCGGTCCGTGGGGTCGGGCCAGCGGGCTGTGACTGCCGCCGTCTCGGCCGCGATCCGTTCGGTGCGGCCCGGTTCGGGGACGAAAGCCTGTATCTCACGCTCCATGGGCCACGACGCTACAACTCCGCGAGCGCTCCGGCAGGGGTCTCGGAAGGGTCGGAAGGGTCCGCCGTGCGGCTGCCGGCCGGGGCTGTGCGGGCGGTCAGGGCCGCGTGGACCAGCCCGCCGACCGCGCCGGAGAAGAGGAAGCTGCAGTCCACCCCGCCGGTGAGATGCAGCAGGGGGCCTTCGTAGAAGGGGGTGGAGACCGCGCACAGTCCGACGGCGGCGCCGGTCGCCCACGCCACGGACGCCCGGACGTTCCAGCCCGAGCGGTACCAGTAGATCCCGCCCACGGACCGGCGGTTGAAGACCTGGAGGGCCTCGGAGTCGTACTGGCCGCCGCACCGCACGTACCCGATGACGGTGATCACGGCCCAGGGCGTGCCGATGGCGGTGAGCAGCAGGACGAACGAGGTCATCGCCGACTGCGCGTCCCAGGCGAAGTGGCCGACGAAGACGAAGAAGGTGGCCACGGCGGCCACCACCAGGGTCGCCCGCGCCCGGGTGGCGCGGGGCAGGATCGCGTCCAGGTCGAGGCCCATCGAGTAGAGCATCAGCCCGGCGTTGCCGACCGAGCCGGCCGAAGCGGCGAGCAGCAGCGGGATCAGATACCAGAAGGGCGATGCGCTGACCAGCGGCCCCGCGAAGTCGACGGCCGAGCGGGCGGCGAGCGCGGTGTACGTGCCGAAGAGCTGCGGGACCAGCAGCCCGAGTACCAGGCCGCAACAGGTGGCGGTCAGGACGGCGCGGGAGGTGTGGCGGCGCGGTGAGACATAGCGGGTGTAGTCGCCGAGCAGGGTGATGAAGGCGATGGGGCCGCTGAGCCCGGCGGCGACGGTGGAGAGGAACCAGGTGGGCCAGAAGGAGCCGAGCAGATACCCGGTGTGCGGGGCGGCGGCCGTGGTGAAGTCCGGGGCGTACGCGAAGAGTCCGAGCACCAGCAGGACCGTCATCCCGATCGCGAGCGCCTTGCTGAGGCGCAGCAGGATCCGGTACCCGTACACCGCGCCGGTGACGGTCAGGGCGGCGAGCAGCGCGTAGACCACGGCGTGCATCAGACCGTTGTCCGGCAGCCCGGTGAGCCGGGACAGCGTCCCGATCATCACGTCGCCGCCGGTCCACAGGGTCAGCGCCGTGTAACCGAGCGAGAGCAGCAGTCCGACGATCGAGCCGATGAGCCGGCCGCGTACGCCGAACTGCGCGCCGCTGGATGTGGAGAGATTGGTGCCGGTCCGCAGCGACACCAGGGCGAGCGGCGCGGTGAGCAGCGTGCCGACGACCGTGCCGGAGACTACGGAGGTGACCGCCGGCCACAGTCCGAGGCCGAAGGAGACCGGCAGCCAGCCGAAGATGATCACTCCCAGGCAGAGGTTGGACCCCAGCAGGATGCTGATGAGATCGCGCGGACCGCTGGTGCGCTCCGCGTCCGGGATGGTGTCGACTCCGCGCTGTTCGATCGGCACGAGGTACCTCTCCGCTCGTCTGTTTGAGTGCCGCTCAATCTGATGTCCTCCGGTTTGGCGTGTCAATGGTTTCTGGTCTTTCTATAGCCGATGTTTAAAGTTAGAGTGGCGTTCTAATCGATGATCAATGGAAGCGAGTGGGCGTGAGACTGACCTCGACGGAGCGCGACCGGCTGCTGCTGTTCGGCGCCGCTGAGCTGGCGCGGGCGCGCCGGGCGCGCGGGCTGCTGCTCAATGTTCCGGAGGCGACCGCGCTGATCGCCGACACGGTCTGTGAGGCGGCCCGCGACGGGCGCCGCCTGGCCGAGGCGATCGAGGCGGCGCGCGCGGTGCTCGGCACCGATGACGTGCTGCCCGGTGTCGCCGATGTCGTCACCGAGGTGCATGTCGAGGCCGTCTTCGACGACGGTTCGCGGCTGGCCGTGGTCAGCGACCCCATCGGCGGCGGCTCCCTGGGCGATGAGGCACCCGGCGCCGTGGTGTCCGGGCCCGGCTACCCCGACCCCGTCCCCGAGGTGACGCTGACCGTGCGCAACACCGCGTCGGTGCCGGTCAGCGTCACCTCCCACTTCCACTTCTTCGAGGTCAACCCGCGGCTGGACTTCGACCGCGCCGCCGGTTACGGCATGCGGCTGTGCGTGCCCGCCGGCTCATCCGTACGGTTCGGGCCCGGCGAGAGCGCCGATGTGGAGCTGGTCCCCATCGGCGGAGACCGGATCGCGATCGGGTTCGCGGGTCTTGTCGACGGGGCGCTGGACGCGCCGGGCGCGAAGGAAGAGGCCCTGCGGCGCGCGGCGGCCTGCGGATATCTGGGAGCCGAACCGGGAGCCGGACGATGAGTGAGTACGCAGCCGTGCACGGCCCCAGGGCCGGTGACCTGGTCCGCCTCGGTGACTCCGGGCTGACCGTCCGCGTCGAGTCCGACGCGCAGCGCCCCGGCGACGAGTTCCTGGCCGGATTCGGCAAGACCGCCCGCGACGGGCTGCACCTCAAGGCGGCCGCCGTACGCGAGACCTGCGACGTCGTGATCAGCAACGTGCTGGTCATCGATGCGGTGCAGGGCATCCGCAAGGTCTCCATCGGCATCCGGGAGGGCCGGATCGCGGCGATCGGCCGGGCCGGCAACCCCGACACCCTGGACGGCGTCGACGTCGTGGTCGGCACCGGCACGTCGATCGTCTCGGGCGAGGGGCTGATCGCCACCGCCGGAGCCGTCGACGCGCATGTCCATCTGCTCTCGCCGCGCATCATGGAAGCCTCGCTCGCCTCCGGGGTGACGACGATCATCGGGCAGGAGTTCGGCCCGGTCTGGGGCGTCGGCGTCAACTCGCCCTGGGCGCTGCGCCACGCCTTCAACGCCTTCGACGCCTGGCCGGTCAACATCGGCTTCCTGGCCCGCGGTTCGTCGTCCGACCCGGCCCCACTGGTCGAAGCGCTCGCCGAGGGCGGTGCGTCCGGCTTCAAGGTGCACGAGGACATGGGCGCGCACACCCGCGCCCTGGACACCGCGCTGCGCGTCGCCGAGGAGTACGACGTCCAGGTCGCCCTGCACAGCGACGGCCTGAACGAGTGCCTGTCGGTCGAGGACACCCTGAGCGTCCTGGAGGGCCGCACGATCCACGCCTTCCACATCGAGGGGTGCGGCGGCGGCCATGTGCCGAACGTGCTGAAGATGGCAGGCGTCCCCAACGTCATCGGCTCGTCCACCAACCCGACGCTGCCGTTCGGCCGGGACGCGGTCGCCGAGCACTACGGGATGATCGTCTCCGTACACGACCTCAAGACCGACCTGCCCGGCGACGCGGCCATGGCCCGTGACCGGATCCGCGCCGGGACGATGGGCGCCGAGGACGTGCTGCACGACCTGGGCGCCATCGGGATCACCTCGTCGGACGCCCAGGGGATGGGCCGCGCGGGCGAGACCGTGCGCCGTACCTTCGCGATGGCCGGGAAGATGAAGGCCGAGCGCGGCGCGGAGGGCGACGACGACAACGCCCGGGTCCTGCGCTACATGGCGAAGCTGACCATCAACCCGGCCATCGCGCACGGCCTCGCCCATGAGATCGGCTCCATCGAGACCGGCAAGCTCGCCGACATCGTGCTGTGGCGGCCCGACTCCTTCGGCGCGAAGCCGCAGCTCGTCCTCAAGTCGGGCTTCCCGGCGTACGGAGTGACCGGCGACCCGAACGCCGCCACCGACACCTGCCAGCCGCTCATCCTGGGACCGCAGTTCGGCTCCTACGGGGCGACGGCGGCGGACCTCGGTGTCGCCTTCGTGGCGCAGGCCGCCATCGACCTGGGCAGCGATCACATGCCGACCCGCCGCAGGCGCGTCGCCGTGCGCGGCACCCGGGGTATCGGCCCCGCCGATCTGCGGCTCAACTCCCGTACGGGGCAGGTCGACGTGAACCAGCGGACGGGTCTGGTCACGCTCGACGGCGACCCGCTGGAGTCGCGGCCCGCCGAATCCGTCTCGCTCAACCGCCTGTACTTCCTGTGATCCGCCGAACCGCGCGCCGTTGAACCGCCGTCCGCTGAACCGCCGAACTGCGTGCCGCCGTACCGCGTGCCGCTGAACCGCTGTCCGCTGTCCGCCGAACCGCCGAACCGCCGAACCGCCGAACCGCCGAACCTCAGTCCGTGTCAGTAGTCCGTGTCAGTGCCCCTGCCGACCGATCTCCCGGAGGACCCATGTTCCGTATGCCGCCCGAGTGGGCCCCGCACGAGCGCACCTGGATGGCCTGGCCCGGCCCCAACCCGACCTTCGACGACGCGGACGGCCTGGCGCGGGCGCGCGAGGCGTGGGCGGCCGTGGCGCGTGCGGTCCGCCGCTTCGAGCCGGTGACGATGGTGACGGGGCCCGGGCAGTCCGCCGGCGCCCGTGCGCTGCTCGGCCCGGACATCGAGCTGGTGGAGCGCGAGCTCGACGATGCCTGGATGCGCGACATCGGCCCGACCTTCGTCACCGACGGCGAGCGGCTGGCCGCGGTGGACTGGACGTTCAACGGCTGGGGCGCCCAGTCCTGGGCCCGCTGGGGGCACGACGCCAAGATCGGCGCGTATGTCTCCGACCTGGCCGGGGCGCGTACCCACACATCCGAGCTGGTCAACGAGGGTGGTGCGATCCATGTCGACGGCGAGGGCACCGTCCTGCTGACCGAGACCGTCCAGCTCGGCGCCGAGCGCAACCCCGGCTGGACCCGGGAACAGGTCGAGGCCGAGATCCACGCCAGGCTCGGCACCACCAAGGCGATCTGGCTGCCGCGCGGACTCAGCGGTGACTACGGCGAGTTCGGGACCCGGGGACATGTCGACATCGTGGCCGCCTTCGCGCGCCCCGGTGTGGTCGTCGCCCACACCCAGCCCGACCCCGCCCACCCCGACCACGAGCTGTGCCGGGGGATCGTGGCCCAGCTGCGCGCGGAGACCGACGCGAAGGGCCGCCCCCTGGAGGTGGTGGAGGTCCAGGCCCCGACCGTCCTGGAGGCCGACGGCGGCTGGGCCGACTACTCGTACATCAACCACTACCTCTGCAACGGCGCGGTGGTGCTCTGCTCCTTCGACGACCCACGCGACGCCGAGGCGGCCGCGGTCTTCCAGCGGCTCTTCCCGGACCGCACCGTCGTCCAGGTCGACGCCCGGACGATCTTCGCGGGCGGCGGCGGCATCCACTGCATCACCCAGCAGCAGCCGCTGGCGGGCCGCAGCTAGGACGTCCCCGATGGACCAGGACGGGCCCGCGGTGGCCGCCGGCGCATCCCATACTCTGGGCGGCATGAACGAACCGGCGGCCCGCGCGCGCAAGAACGCCCCGCCCCGCGAGAGCCTGCTGGCCGCGGCCATGGCCAGCATCGCCGACGGCGGCCTGGAGAAGCTCACCATGGCGGGGCTCGGCCGCGAGGTCGGCATGAGCAGCGGACACCTGCTGTACTACTTCCGCACCAAGGACGAGCTCCTGCTCCAGACGCTCGAATGGAGCGAGGAGCTGCTCGGCATGGAGCGCCGCGCGGCGCTCGCCCGCCAGGTGCCGGTCCGTGAACGGCTCGACGCCTATGTCGACCTGTACATCCCCGCGGGCCCCCGCGACCCGCACTGGTCGCTCTGGCTCGAACTGTGGAACCGGGCGCACGGCGTCGACGACGACACCCGTGCCCGGCTGCTCGACATCGAGCTGTCCTGGCACCGCGATCTGGTCGCCCTGCTCGTCGAGGGGGCGTCACGCGGTGAGCTGCGGGCGGTCGACACCGAGCGGTTCGCGACGCGGATACGGGCGCTGCTGGACGGCTTCAGTACCCATGTGGCGATGGCGCTCCCCGGCTCGGGGCGGCCCGAAGTCCTCGCGCACGTCAGCGAGTTCATCGATGACGCGCTGGCCCCGCAGCGGTGAACGGGCCGGCCGGGGAACGCAACGTACACAAGTACGCGTGATCGTTGCGTGCGGCCCTCTTGTGGGCCGTCGGGCCCCTGCGCCACCGTGACTCCCCATGGGACGAGAGCAGTGGAAGAAGGTCTGGGTCGGCTCGGCCGGCAACATGGTCGAGTGGTTCGACTGGTTCGTGTACGCCACCTTCGCGGTGTACTTCGCCGACGCGTTCTTCCCGAAGGGGAACGAGACCGCGAACCTCATGAACACCATGGGCATCTTCGCCGTCGGTTTCTTCATGCGGCCCGTCGGCGGCTGGCTGCTCGGCCGGATCGGCGACCGCAGGGGACGCAAGGCCGCACTGACCCTGACCGTCACCCTGATGTCGGCGTCGGCGATCCTGATCGCGGTCGCCCCCACCTACGCGGTCGCCGGATACGGCGGTGTCGCCGTCCTGCTGGTCGCCCGGCTGCTCCAGGGGCTGTCCGTCGGCGGAGAGTACGCGGCGAGCGCCACCTATCTCACCGAGGCGTCCGCGCCCGACCGGCGCGGATTCGCCTCCAGCTTCCAGTACGTGTCGATGACCGCGGGCCAACTCGTGGGCCTGGGACTGCAGATCGTCCTCCAGCGCACCCTGTCCGATGACGCGCTGCACAGCTGGGGCTGGCGTATTCCGTTCATCGTGGGCGCTGTCGGCGCGGCCATCGTCTTCTATCTGCGGCGCTCGCTCCTGGAGACCGAGGTGTACGCGGAGTCCGGCGCGGCGGCCGACGAGAGCCGGGGCACGCTCAGGGCGCTCTGGGCGCACCGCAGGGAGGCGGTGCTGGTGATGGCCCTGACGATGGGCGGCACCGTCGCGTACTACACGTACACCACCTACCTCACCAAGTTCCTCTCCTCCAGCGCCGGTCTGCCGAAGTCGACCGCCTCGCTGGTCAGCTTCTGCGCGCTGTTCGTCTTCATGTGCGTCCAGCCGCTGGCGGGCATCCTCTCGGACCGGATCGGCCGCCGTCCGCTGCTGATCATGTTCGCGGTCGGCTCGACGTTCCTGACCGTGCCGATCATGACGATGCTCAAACACGCGGGCACGTTCTGGCCGGCCTTCGGCCTGGCGCTGCTCGCACTGCTCATCGTCACCGGCTACACCTCGATCAACGCGTGTGTGAAGGCGGAGCTCTTCCCGACCGGGATCCGCGCGCTGGGCGTGGCGCTGCCGTACGCGATCGCCAACGCGCTCTTCGGGGGGACCGCGGAGTATGTGGCGCTCTGGTTCAAGAAGGCCGGGGCCGAGTCGGGCTTCTACTGGTACGTGGCCGGGTGTGCGGCCGTCTCGCTGGTGGTGTATCTCACGATGCGGGAGACCCGGGACATCGATCTGAACCGGGGCTCCGTCGCCGGCCCGGCGGCCAAGACCCCGGAGGGCCTGGGAAAGACGAGCCCGTCGGCTCTGTGAGGGCCGGTTCCGCGGGGGCGCGGTCCGCGCCGCGCCCGCGCCGGAGCTTGACCGCATCGTGAGATTCCCTCTACGGGGAGTGGACGGTATGGCAGACTGCGACCGTGTCCTCGTTCGCCATGATTATCGGCAGCAGGCGCGCCGGTCCGCAGTGACCGCACCCGTACCAACCCGTACGGCGCGGCCATCGTGCCCCAGACCCGCGCGCTAACCCTTCGCACCCGCGAGGGGTTTTTTCGTTTCCAGGCCCCACCTCGGCCGGGAACGAGGCGCACGCGAAGATGGGGGCAAGTGGAGCCAGACATTCCGGATCCACCCATCCGACAGGAGTCAGATCAGCATGACGACAGAGGCCAAGGCCACGGACGACAGTTTCCATGTCTTCGACACGACGCTGCGCGACGGGGCACAGCGCGAAGGCATCAACCTCACCGTCTCGGACAAGCTGACGATCGCCCGGCACCTCGACGACTTCGGCGTGGGATTCATCGAGGGCGGCTGGCCCGGCGCCAACCCCCGCGACACGGAGTTCTTCGCCCGTGCGCAGCAGGAGATCGACCTCAAACACGCCCAGCTGGTGGCCTTCGGCGCCACCCGCAGGCCGAACACCCCAGCCGACGAGGACCCGCAGCTGAAAGCGCTGCTGGACTCCGGCGCCCCGGTGATCACCCTGGTGGCCAAGTCCCACGACCGCCATGTGGAACTGGCGCTGCGCACCACGCTCGAAGAGAACCTGGCGATGGTGCGCGACTCCGTCTCCTACCTCCGCGCGCAGGGCCGCCGCGTCTTCCTCGACTGCGAGCACTTCTTCGACGGGTACAAGGTCAACCCGGAGTACGCCAAGTCCGTCGTACGCGCGGCCGCCGAGGCCGGCGCCGACGTCGTCGTCCTCTGCGACACCAACGGCGGGATGCTGCCCGCCCAGGTGCAGGCCGTCGTGGCCACGGTCATCGCGGACACCGGCGCGCGCCTGGGCATCCACGCCCAGGACGACACCGGCTGCGCCGTCGCGAACACCCTGGCCGCCGTCGACGCGGGCGCCACGCATGTGCAGTGCACGGCGAACGGTTACGGCGAGCGCGTCGGCAACGCCAACCTCTTCCCGGTCGTCGCCGCCCTGGAGCTCAAGTACGGCAAGACCGTCGTCCCCGAGGGCGCGCTGCCCGAGATGACCCGTATCTCGCACGCCATCGCCGAGGTCGTCAACCTCACCCCCTCCACCCACCAGCCGTACGTGGGTGTCTCGGCCTTCGCGCACAAGGCGGGGCTGCACGCCTCCGCGATCAAGGTCGACCCGGACCTCTACCAGCACATCGCCCCCGAGCAGGTCGGCAACACCATGCGGATGCTGGTGTCCGACATGGCGGGCCGCGCCTCGATCGAACTCAAGGGCAAGGAGCTCGGCATCGACCTGGGCGGCGACCGCGAGCTGGTCGCCCGCGTCGTCGACCGCGTCAAGGAGCGCGAACTCCAGGGCTACACCTACGAGGCCGCCGACGCCTCCTTCGAACTGCTCCTCCGCGAGGAGGCGGAGGGCCGCGCCCGCCGCTACTTCCGGATCGAGTCCTGGCGCGCGATCGTGGAGAACCGCCCCGACGGCACCCACGCCAACGAGGCCACGGTGAAGCTGTGGGCCAAGAGCGAACGGATCGTCGCGACGGCGGAGGGCAACGGCCCGGTCAACGCGCTGGACCGGGCGCTGCGGGTGGGCCTGGAGCGGATCTACCCCCAGCTCGCGAAGCTGGAGCTGACGGACTACAAGGTCCGCATCCTGGAGGGCAGGCACGGCACGGACTCCACCACCCGCGTGCTGATCACCACCAGCGACGGCGAGGCGGAGTGGTCGACCGTGGGGGTCGCGGAGAACGTGATCGCGGCGTCCTGGCAGGCGCTGGAGGACGCGTACACCTACGGTCTGCTGCGGGCCGGGGTGGAACCGGCCGAGTAGGAACTCCGCGCGGGCCGGGCCCGGTTGCGGGCCCGGCCGGAGACCGCGGACCCACCAGGCCCGGGCGGCCGGGAGACTCTAGGCCGACATCCCGTGGCCCTGGTCCCCGGCACCGGCCCGGCCCTGTGCCGTGGTCTCCAGGGCGTGCCGGAATCCGGCGAGGCCATCGACCAGAGCCTGCCGGGCGGCGGCGGGCATGGCGGCGATGGACGCCAGCAGGGCTTCCTCCCGGCGGGCCCGCAGATCCCGCAGATAGGTCCGGCCCTGCGGGGTGAGCCTGAGCTCCAGTTCCCGCCGGCTCACCGGGCTGGGGGCGCGCTCCACGAACCCGAGCGCCTGGAGCCGGTCGCACAGCCGGCTGACGGACGAGGGCGCTGCGCCCAGCACTTCACCGAGCGACCGCTGGTTGATGCCTTCCTCCCGGTCCAGCGTGTAGAGCACTCTCAGCTGGGAGGTGGAGACGGGCGCGGGGGAGACGGCGTCCCGTCCGTGCTCCCAGAGCACCTCAAGCAGCTCGATGACCTCGGACGCCACGTCGGCGGCCTGCTGGGGCCGTGGGTCCGAGGCTTTACCGGGCAGAGCCATGGCGCCAGTGTTTCATGCGCCCCGACGCTCAGCGCAGAAGCTTCAGCAGACGCTCCCGCCGCGTCTGGGCGGGGGCCCGGGGCGAGGTCTCGTTCCCGGTGGCGGCGTGATGTGCGGGCGGAGCGGGGGACGGGGGAGTGGGGGGAGCGGCGGGGTAGGCCCGCTCCACGGGGTACGCCTGGTCCGTGGGATAAGCCTGCTCCGCGGGGTACGCCTGGTCCCTGGGATGAGCCTGGTCCGCGGAGTAAGCCTGGTCCGCCGGGTACGCCGGAGCGGCGGGGTAGGAGGAAGCCGTGGGGTAGGCGGCGGGGTACGAGGGAGCCGGTGGGTACGCGGGCGACGACGGAGGCCCGGGCGGGGCCGCCGGGCGGCGTTCACCGGTGAAGTACTCGGAGTCCTTGGGCCGCTCCCCGGGCGAGACACGCGGCCGCGGCGCCGGCTCCAGGTGGGGGATGTGCTTGGAGCAGTGGATGTACGCCTCTTCGACCGACAGATGGATCCACATCTGTGGCTGCCTGCCGGGCGCCGGGTCGGCGGGCAGATGCGGATACAGGGCGTAGTGGTCGTGCGCCGAGTACACCTGGGCCCGGCCGTTCACATGCAGCCCTATGTGGTGGTCGGTGAAATCGATGAAGAGCATCCCGAGGTGCGGGTTCTCGGTGATGTTGCCCGCGCTGGCCACCACACCGTTGCCGCGGTACTCGGGATAGGTCAGCGTGTGGTCGTCCAGCGAGACGACGAAACCGGGCGGCCCCGACCGGAAGCTCGCGTCGCACTCGCCGCGCGCGTCCGCCGTCGACAGGAACACCATGTACTGCCGTGCGATGAAGTCACGCATGGCCGGGGTGAGGCAGGGCCGCATCTGCCGCTCGTAGAATCCGGCGGCCCGGTCAGCCGTCCCGAGCGCTTCCTGCAGCAGCCGCTCCCCGGGGGAGCCGAACGTCTCGTCATAGGTCGTCACAGCTGATCGTCTTCCTCCTGGGCACGGGCGCGGGCGCGGCGCAGCGACGAGGCGAGTGCGGGTGCACCCCATGGGTCGTAGTGCAGCTTCCCCGGCGGGAGTCCGCGCCGGAGCAGGACATCGGCAGCCGCGGAGATCATCTGCTGGGGCCCGCTGAGATACGCCTCGTGCCGGTCCCAGGGGCCGAACTCGGCCAGTACCTGGGGAAGGGAGCCGGTACGGCCCACGATGTTCTGTTCGGAGACCGCCGCCCGGACGGTGAGCCACGGGTGGCGCTGGGACATCCGGAGCATGTCGTCGAGCCCGTACAGTTCCTCGGCCGTTCTGGCGCCGATGAACACATCCACACTGCGCCGGTGCGAGATGCCCTGCCGGGCCACCTCCTCGACCAGGGCCCGGATGGGGGCGAGTCCGGTGCCGCCCGCCACGAAGAGCAGGTCGTCGCGGGACGCGGGATCGATGGCCATGTCGCCCTGGGGCGGGCCGATCCGTACGTAGTCGCCGACCGTCGTGTGGTCGACCAGGGCCTGGCTGACCCGGCCGCCCGGAACCGACCGGATGTGGAAGGTGAGCATCGAGTCGTCCCGCGGCGCGTGGGAAGGGGAGTAGTGGCGCCACTCCTTGGGCCACCACGGCGACTCGACACTCAGATACTGGCCGGCGGTGTAGGTGTAGGGCTGGTCGGGCTGCACGGTGATTTCCGCGATGCCGCTGGGATGGCGCACATGGGCGATGACCCGGGCGTTCCAGGCCGCCGGGCTGTGCCGGGCGTTCTGCTCGGCCGCCCGCACCATGATGTCCGCGACGGCCCCGTACGCGCGCTCCCAGGCGCCGGCGATCTCCGGCGTCCAGGCCGGGCCAGCGAAACGGGCCAGCGCTTCGAGCAGGCACTCACCGACGGCCGGGTAATGGGCACTCTGCGTACCGAACTTGCGGTGGTCGCGGCCCAGATGTGAACAGAAACGCGTCAGGCTCTCGGGGTCGTCGACGAGTTCGACGATCCGCAGGAGCGCCCGCAGCAGCCGGTCGCGCTGTACATCCATGTTGGCGGGGAAGAGATCGCGAACCGTGGGATAACGGGCGAAGAGGATCGCGTAGAAGTAGACCGCGACTTCCTCGACCTGCGCCTCGATCACCCCGAGGCTGGCCCGGATCAGCGCGGTGTCCTGTGCGGCGTCGGGACCGGGTGCGGGACCCGGTTCGGGCGCCGGTGCGGGCGTCCACTGCGGGGCCGCGTACTGCGCGCCGGGCGGCGGGGGCGGCCCGGGGGCGGGCACGCTGTGCGCCTCGGGCTCGGGGGCGGTGGGGCCCCGGCGGAACCATTTGCCGCCGCTGGGCGGCGATTCCCTCACCGTGCGCCGGTTGTGTGCCGCGACGCCGACGGGCCTTCGGCCTCGTCGCGTATGCCGGTCGGACCAGGTCTGTCCTTCATGTGCTTCCGAACTCCTCGGTTCCGTGGTGGTCCTGCGGGGCTTGCCGACCGCAGGGCGGATCCAAGCAGCGACAGTTCCAGTTCCTTTGCGGCAGCCATTACAGCGAGGGCTTGATCGTGGCGCAAGCCGTGTACGGAGGCACGCCGTCCGCATAGTGGACACCATGCCTGTTCGCAGGGCGTTCGCCACAAGGGGCAGCTGGTCGCGCGTGTGTGCGATCATCACGACTGTGGACAGTTTCACAGCTGTGGAGCGCGAACTCCGCGCAGCGGCCCCGCACCTGCTGGTCGATGTCGTCACCGAAGCTCTCCGTGAGCGCTGCGGTGCCGTGAGTGTCGTGCTGCGCATGGCCGACTACGCCGTGACCTCACTGCAGGTGGTCGAGGCCGTCCCCCTCACCACACCGCCCGTGCCGGTCCACGACAGTCCGCAGGGCCGCGCGTTCGGCGCACAGGAGCCCTTCCTGGAGCGCGCAGGGGGCGGCGGACTGGTGGTGGTCCATCTGCCCGTCACTATTCGCGGTGACCGGATGGGAACGCTGTCGGTGAGCATCCCCCGCGACCGGTACGACGAGGCGGTGCTGCCGGGACTGGTGCACATCTGCGAAGCCCTCGGACACGAGATCCTCGTCGCGGAGCGCGACACCGATCTGTATCTGCTGGCCCGCCGCGCCACCCGGCTGACGCTCGCCGCCGAGGTGCAGTGGCAGCTGCTTCCCGGCCGGTCGCTCGACCGCCCCGAGTTCTCACTGGGCGCCCATCTGGAGCCCGCGTACGCCATCTTCGGCGACAACTACGACTGGACGGTCTCCGCCGACACCCTGACGCTCACCGTGACCAACGGCTGGGGCACCGGGATCGACGCGGCGCTGCTCACCAGCCTCGCGACCAACGCCCTGCGCAACGCGCGACGCGCGGGCGTGGGCCTCGCGGACCAGGCGTACCTGGCCGACCAGGCCGTCCACGCGCAGTACAGGGGCGAGGCGTATGTCGATGTGCTGCTGATGCGTTTCGACCTGGCGACGGGCGATGTGGAGGTCGTGGACGCCGGTTCGCCCCGGCTGTGGCGGATGCGCGGCCGCACCGTCGAACAGGTCTGTTTCGAGGCGCAGTTGCCGCTCGGCATGTTCGAGGACACCCACTACACCAGCGAGCACTTCCAGGTGCTGCCCGGTGACCGGCTGCTCTTCGGGAGCGACGGCGTCTACGACACCCGGTCGGCGGGCGGTGAGCCGTACGGGGAGAAGGCCCTGGCCCGCTCGATGAGTTCGACCCGGTTTCTGCCCCCGTCGCAGGTGCCGCGTGCCGTGCTGCGGGAACTGGCCGCGTACCGCAGCGATGTACCGCTCGCCGACGACGCGCTGGTGGTCTGCCTCGACTGGGCGGGCCGCGGCTGACCGGGCGGGAGGCGCTGACCGGGCGGAGGGCGGCGCCCTCCGCCCCCGCCGTTACGCGGAGAGCCCGGCCGGGGCCGGGAGGTGGCTGAGGCTCCGGTTGCGCAGGCGGGCGTAGCCGGGACGAATGGTCTGGTGGATCAGGGCGAGGCGCTCGTCGAAGGGGATGAAGGCGGACTTCATCGCGTTCACGGTGAACCACTCCATCTCGTCCAGGCCGTAGCCGAAGGTGTCGGCCAGGTGCTGGAACTCCTGCGACATCGTGGTGCCGCTGACCAGCCGGTTGTCGGTGTTGACGCAGACGCGGAACCGCAGCCGGCGCAGCAGGTCGATGGGGTGCCCGGCGTACGAGGAAGCCGCGCCCGTCTGGAGATTGGAGGTCGGGCAGACCTCGAGCGCGATGCGGTGATCCCGTACATACGTGGCGAGCCGGCCGAGCGTGACCGAGCCGTCGGCGGCGACGGCGATGTCGTCGGTGATCCGGACACCATGGCCGATGCGGTGGGCGCCGCAGCGCTGCACCGCCTCCTGGATGGACGGCAGGCCGACGACCTCGCCCGCGTGGATCGTGATGTGCGCTCCCGCGGCCCTGAGGTGGTCGAAAGCCTCGATGTGCCGCTCCGGCGGATTGCCGATCTCGGCCCCGGCGATGTCGAAGCCGACCACCCCCGAATCGCGGTGGGCGAGCGCAAGTCCGGCGATCTCCCGGGAGCGCTCGGCGTGCCGCATGGCGGTCAGCAGCGTGCCGACGCGGATGGCGCGGCCACGCGCGGCCGCGCGGCGCTCGCCCTCGCGGAAGCCGTCGTTCACCGCCTCGACGACCTGCTCCAGGCTCAGTCCGCCGTCGAGGTGCTGCTCGGGCGCGTAGCGGATCTCGGCGTAGACGACACCGTCGGCCGCCAGGTCCTCGGCCGCCTCGGCCGCGACGCGGTACAGCGCCTCGCGGCTCTGCAGGACGGCGCAGGTGTGCGCGAACGTCTCCAGATAGCGCTCCAGGGACCCGGAGTCGGCCGCGTCGCGGAACCAGCCGCCGAGCTGTGAGGCGTCGGTGGTGGGCAGCCCCGGGTAGCCCGCGTCACGGGCGAGTTCGACGACGGTGGCGGGGCGCAGGCCGCCGTCCAGGTGGTCGTGCAGAAGAACCTTCGGCGCCTGCCGTATCTGCTCCTGGCCGATGCTGCCGGTGCTGACACTGTGCGCGGTACGGGGGGACGTGTTGTCTGACAAGTGCATGGGAGGGGAGTGTAGCCGCGCCGCCCCGGAACGCGAACGCGGGCCGTCCGGGGGTGTATGACCCGGACGCGACCGGTCCCGGGGCCGTGACCGGTACCGCGCCCGGCGCCGGGACCGTCCCTCAGCGCGACTGCCAGACCGGCAGCGCCGGCGCCCCCGTGGGCAGCATGTACTTGGCGGCCAGGACGGGGGTGCGCCCGGCGTGGATCACCTGGGTCACCAGGACGGCCGGGGTGTCCGACGGCCGGCCGAACTGGGCGCCGCGACGGCTGCCCAGCATCGTGGCGACCATGGTGGACGACCCCTTCAGCGCCATGCCGCGCCCGGATTCCAGCAGCAGCTTGAGCATGGTCGACGGGGCGCCCGGTGCGGAGTCGAGCGCCTGCGCGGGGTCGAGGCCCAGACCGGTGAGGGTCTCCCCGGTGGCCGCCCACTCGTGGGCGAGGCAGGACGGCAGGGAGTTGACCTCGATCATGCTCTCCCAGAACCTGACCTCCCCGTGGGCGGGGAGCAGCAGATGCTGCGCGGAGAAGTCGGTCGGCTCCTCCAGGGTCTGCGCCAGCCGTACGGTACGGACCGCAGCGCCCGCGCCGAGCAGGTCCTCCATGGGCTTGAGGGTCTCGAAGCCGCGCTGTGGCGGGTGGTGGTTGACGGTGCGGCCCACTCCGCGCCGCACCGTGATGACCCCGTCCTCCTGGAGCAGGATCAGCGCCTCGCGCAGTGCGGGCCTGCTGACGCCCAGGTCGGCGGCGAGCCGGGGCTCGGTCGGCAGCTGTGACCCGGGCGGATAGACGCCCTGGTGGACCGCTTCCACGATCCGCTCGTACAGGACGACGACCGGACGCCGTTGCCGTTGTCTGTCAGCCATAGCCATCTCCCGGGGTGTGTGCGGGCTGCCGCCGCCCGGCCGCTCAGCCTACGCATAGCCGCTGTGCGCTGCGGTGTTACCGCTCGGCGGGGACGACCGGCGCGGCGGGCCCGGGGGTGCGGGCGGCGCTTGACAGCTCTCCGAGCGCGGGGGTAGACCAGACCTCCATCACTGCTTGTCTGACAAGTAATCGGAATCGTGTGACGGGCGTTCCTGGTGCGGTGCCACCGCCGCCCTGGGCGCCTGCCCGCCGTACCGCCGCACACATCGGCGGAACCGGCCGACGGCGAAGGACACCCGGGCATCCCCGGTGCTGCCGCTCGCTCGCGCCAGGCTCTCGCCGTACACCGACGGCCGGCTCAGACCGGGCCGGCCCTGGTCCTGCCCGGTCCGTCCCGGCCCGTCTGGTCCTTCCCGGTCCGCTCCGGTCCTCAGCCCCCGGTCCGCTCCGTACTGCCGCCCCGCCCCGCCTTCCCCCTCCAAGGAGCCCGCCATGCCGACGTGTGCCGACCACCCGGAGATGCCACGGTCCGACGGGTCAGGGTCCGCCCGGTCACGGTCCGACGGGTCACCGTCCGACCGGCGGCCCGGGATGCTGCCGGCCCTGGCACTGGCCGTGCTCGGCTATCAGCTCAACGCCACCATGCTCAGCCCGGCCCTCCCCGACGTCATGCACCGGCTGCACACCACCAGCGGGCTCGTCGGGCTCGCGCAGACCCTCTTCTTCCTGTTCGCCGCGATCGGCCAGGTCACGCTGGCCCGCCTCAGCGACTACCGGGGCCGCAAGCCGATGATGCTGCTGGGCTGCTTCCTGGTCATCGCGGGCGACATCGCCTGCGCGGCGGCCCCCGACATCGGGGTGTTCCTGGTCGGGCGGGTCCTCCAGGGCTTCTCCGCCGCCCTGTTCACCCTGGCGTTCCTCACCCTGGACGACACGCTCTCGGCCAAGGGCTTCGGCCGCGCGGCCGGCATCATCACCGCCGTCAACGGCGGATTCGCGGGCGTGGACGCGGTGTTCGGCGGGCGCCTGGCGGACACCGTCGGCTTCCGTGGCATCTTCCTGGCCGGTCTCGTGGTGTCGGTGGCCGGGACCATCGCCGTGCACCGGACCGTTCCCGCCACCCCGCCGACCGCGACGGGCCGCATGGACTGGCGCGGCACGTCCCTGCTGGCCCTCGGGCTGACGGGGGTGCTGATCGGCCTGGCGCAGGGCGAGTCCTGGGGCTGGCTGTCCGTGCCGACCGCGGTCTGTGTGCTGGGCGGCATCGGCTGTCTGGTCCTCTTCGCGCCGGCCGGCCGGGGCACCCGGGACGCCGTCATCGACACCGGGCTGCTCGTCTCGCGCCGCGCCTGGCCGCTGCTGGCCACGACCGTACTGACGCTGGCCGGTGCGTTCGGCGCGCTCACGCTCACCGTGCCGCTCTTCACCCAGGACCCGCAGGCCGGTTACGGCATGAGCGCGACGCACTCGGCACTGCTGTTCGCGACACCCGCCCAGGCCATCGGGGTGATCGGTGCCCCCATCGCGGGCATACTCGGCCCGCGGATCGGCTGGCGCCGCAGCGTGGTCATCGGCTCGGCGGGCTCGTTGATCGCCTTCGCCGTCGCGGTGCCGTTCATGACCCACCAGTGGATCTTCGCGGCCGCGCTCGCGGTGCTCGGCATCACGTACAACGGGCTGAGTGTGACCGCACTCAACGGCCTGGCCGTGCTCTCGTCCCCGGCGGAGCAGAAGGGCGCGCTGCCCGGTCTGAACGGCGCCTGCTTCGGCATCGGCGCCTCACTGGGGACGGCGCTCGCCTCCGCCCTGATCACGGTCGCGGCGAGCGGCGGCGCGCACGGCGCCGACCGGTACGCGCCCGCCCTGTGGGCCTCGGGCGGGCTGCTCGCCGCCGCGATGGTGACGACCGTGGTGATCAGGGCCGTACCGAAGGGCGCGGCGGATGCGGACGGCGGCCGGGTCACGGTGCCCGCCCTGCACGGGTGAACACGGCGCCGCGCCCCGGCAGTTCTCCGGCGGGCGGTTACGGCTACGCGTGGGCGCTGAGCACACCACCGGCGCTGAGCACCATGTAGATGCCGTTGGCGTCGAGCCCCTCGTCGTGCTCGTCGGCGTCCAGGGTGGCGGCCACCCCGTCATGCCCGATGATCTGGGCGCGGTAGTGGCTCTCGCCGGGCTTCGTGATCTTGACCTTCCAGTCGCCCGCGACGGTGAACGTGCCGGGGCCCTGGTGTCCGCCGCCCATCCAGGAGTGGAGCGAGCCGTCGATCCCGAGCACGATGAACATGTCGTTGAAGTCGAGCCCGGCGTCGGTGTCGTGGGTCTCCATCGAGCCCAGAACCGAACCGTGGCTGACGATGTCGGCGCGGTACTTCTGGGCACCCACCTGGTAGATCCTGGCCGTGCTGCCGTCGGGCAGGGTCCGGTTGTGGACCGGGGACGACCCCGCCTCGGCCGTCGTCCCGGCCTTGTCCGCGATGCTCTGGTCGCCGCCGGCCTCCGAACTGCCCGCCCGGGAACCGCTGGAGGAACTGCCGGTCCGGGAATCGCCGGACTTGGAGCCGCCGTCCTGCGAGCCGCCGGGCTTCGAGGCATCGGGCTTCGAGGCATCAGCCTTGGAGCCGCCGGCCGCACCGGCGTTCCCGGTGGAGTGGGACGCGGAGGAGGCGGCCGAGTCGTTCGTGCCGTGGCCTGAGGCGTCGCTGTCCCCGCTTCCGCAGGCGGTCAGCGAGAAGGCGGCAGCGGCGGCGACGGCCACCAGTCCGGCGGAACGGGCGGTACGTACGGTACGGCGTGCACGGTGAGTGGTGATCATGGAAAGTCCCCCCAAGGGCTGTGGTCAGAATCCGGATCCGGGGTCTCCGGCTGCCCCCGTGGGGCGGCCGTCCGGATCTCCCGTTCGCTACACCCTGTGTGATGGGGCCCCGGCGGCAGTTGTTCGCCTGGTTCTGTCCGCACTTGGTAACAGCCGACGCGAGGCCCCGCCCGCGTCGAGCGCACGGGGCGCCCGGGGGAGGGGCGTCAGCCCTCCTGGGGAACGCGGCGAAGGTCCAGCAGGTAACAGACCTTGTCGTAGCGGCTGGTGCCGACGGCGACGAAGCCGGGCAGACGGCCGTATTCGCTGAAGCCCAACGACCGGTAGAGGTGCTGGGCAGTGCTGTTGTCACCGCGGGCGTCCAGGGTGAGGACCTCGATTCCGGCCCGGCGGGCGTCGGCGATCAGGGCGGTGGTGAGCGCCCGGCCGATACCGCGGCCGTGGGCGGCTGCGTCCACCGCGATCTTCTCCACATCGGCGTGCGGGCGATGGGTCGGCCGCGCGTAGCGCAGCCAGTACCCCAGCCCGACCAGCCGACGGCCGAGGTACGCCGCGCGCAGGGCCCCGTCCCCGGCGCGCGCCGCGGAGATCACGTGGTCGAGGAGTTCCGACACCTCGTCGTGCGAGGGAGGTCCGACCCAGCCGATCGCGGCGCCTCCCCGCACCAGGTCCGCCAGAACCCGGTGGGCCGACTCCGCGAACCGGGCCCCGAGGTCCGGATCGGACGCCAGCTCCGCCGCGTCGAGGAGGATGACGGGCTCGCAGGCCCCGCTGCTGGTCGTAGGCGTAGTCATGATCAGCAGCCTAGGAGGTCGTTTCCTCGCGGTCCTTCCGGTGTTTCGCCGGACGGGGCTCAGGGGTGCATGACGATCTTTCCCACGTGGCCCCTGCGGGAGAGTTCCACCTGCGCCCGGGCGGCCTGCTCCAGGGGGAAGGCCGCGGCGACGACGGGCTGGACCTCGGCCCTGCGGGCCAGGTCCATGAGGAGTCCGAAGTGGGTGGGCGTGTGCATGGCCGACCCGATGACCTGGGCGTTGTGCAGGTAGAGACGGCGTACGTCGAAGGTCACGCCGTATCCGCCGAGTGCGCCCGCGATGACCCACCGGCCCCCTTCGCGCAACAGCGGCAGCCCCTCACCCACCAGCTCGCCTGCCACGACATCCAGCGCGACGTCGATGCCCTCGGGGGCGGCGGTGCGGAGCTGCCCGGCGACGTCCCCCGCGCGGTCGACGACTCCGTGCGCGCCTGCTTCGCGCACCGCGTCGAGCTTGGACCCGCTGCTGATGGCGACCACCCGTGCGCCGCGCGCGCGGGCGATCTGCACCAGCGCGAGGCCGACGCCGCCGGACGCCCCCGAGACCAGGGCGGTCTCGCCCTTCCGCAGCCGGCCGCGTTCGATCATGCCCAGCGCCGTGCCGTAGGCGGTCGGCAGCGCCGCGAGCTGGTCGTCCGTGAGCGGGGACCGCGTCACGTCGTGCACGCGCTCCACCGGCGCTGTCACGTACTCGGCGTATCCGCCGTCGCGTTCGCTCCCCATCAGGCCGACCGGGTTGGCGTCCGGCCCTTCACTGTCGTAGATCGCGGGGTCGACGACCACCCGGCGTCCGACGAGGCCGCTCTCCACTCCGGTCCCGACGTCCACGACCCGGCCGGCCACGTCGGCGCCCTGGATCCGCGGGAAGTCGACCGGGCCGCGCCAGCCCGACCTCGCCTCCGGGTCTCCGGGACGCCCGTAGGCGCCCTCGCGGGTCCACAGGTCGGTGTTGTTCAGGGCCACGGCGCTGACCTGGACCAGTACCTCTCCGGCTCGCGGCGCGGGGACGGCGACCTCCGCCGCCTCCAGAACCTCCGGCCCTCCGTGCCCTGTGATCCGCACCGCTCGCATGAACTGGGGCGCACTCATCGCTTGAACCTCCTCGCGGGTATACTGATCTGTGAACATCTCCACCGTACACCGATCAGTGAAGGGGCTCGCAGTGCAGGAAGCGCGGTCTGTGACACCGGCCGGCCGCCGCATCGTGGCGGCCGCGGAGGAACTGTTCTACAACCGTGGGATCACAGCGGTCGGCGTGGACCTGATCGCTGAGCACTCAGGGGTGACCAAGCGGACCCTGTACAACCAGTTCGGTTCGAAGGATCACCTCGTGGCGGCCTATCTCACGGGCCGCGACCAGCGCTGGCGCTCGCTCGTCCGTGCCGCCGTCGACGCATGTGACTCTCCCGCCGATGCGGTCACCGCCCCCTTCGAGGCGCTGCGGGCCTGGAGCAGAACCAACAGCCGCGGCTGCGCCTTCATCAACGCACTCGCCGAACTCCCGGACCCCTCGCATCCCGCCCACCGCATCGCCGCGAACCAGAAGCTCTGGCTGCTGAACCTGTTCGAGGAACTCGCCACCGCGGCGGGCTGCTCACACCCGGGGACCCTCGCCACCCGGCTCCTGGTGCTGCATGAGGGCGCTGTCGCCACCCAGCCCCTGTCGCTCGACACCCTTCCGGAGACCACCGGCCTGGCCCGGGCCCTGGTCCGGGCCGGTGCATCGCCCGGCCGCCAGGTGTTTTGATCCCGGGCGCGTTCCCGGGCGCGTTCCCGAGCGCGTTTTCGACAAGTTGCTTTGCCGCGTGGGCCCCGTTCAGCGCCCCTCGGAATCGATCGCTGAGGCATCTCGCTTCTCGTCCGCCGGTGCGGCGGCCCGCGCCGCGAGCAGGAGGGCCTCGGCGCGGGTGGCGGCTGTGCTGAAGATCCCGTTCACGCCGGTGACGTCGAACAGGCGCTGCACCTGCTGCTGTACCGGGCCCGCGAGGCAGAACGCCCCGCTGCTGTTGGCCCAGAGCAGCAGATTCAGCGCGCTGGAGTCGGCGAACGTAACCTGGGAGAGGTCGAGAACGACCGGCCTCCGGGCGTCGAAGGCGGCTGCGAGGGCCTCCCGGATCGGTGGGGCCGCGTCGATGTCGACGTCTCCGACCGGTACGACCACCGTGACGGCGCCCTCCTCGAAGCAGGACACATCCCTCGGCCGGCCACCCTGGCCCGGAGGCACGCTAACAGTTGTCATGCGGCAATGATCGCATGATCGCCCTGTCTTGGCGAGACTCGTCCGGCGGTGCCTCGATGGCCCCTCGGGCGGCGGGGCGGACGCTGTGACGCCCGCCCCGCCGGCGGGTGGTCAGCTCCTGCCGAGCATCTCGGCGGTGAGGACCGTGCCGCCCACACCCCAGCCTCCGTCGGGGACTTCGTCGATGACCACCAGGGTGGTGGCCCGGGCGCGCTCACCGTAGACATCGGCGTAGGCGTCGGTGACGGCGTCGATGAGCTTCTTCTTCGACTCCTGCGTCAGGGTGTCCGCGGGCACCTTGAGGTTGGCGAAAGGCATGGTGATTCCTGCTCTCTGGTGGGGTGTTGAACAAGCCGGGGGAGGCGTGAGGGCGACGACGGGCCCGGAGGGCGGCCGCCGACGGGTCAGGCGATCCCGCCGTTGGCGCGCAGGACCTGCCCGTTGACCCAGTGCCCTGCGGGGCCGGCCAGGAAGGTGACGACCTCGGCGATGTCCTCGGGGGTGCCGAGCCGCTCCAGCGGGGGCTGCTTGGCGAGGCGCTCGATCGTGGCCTCGTCCTTGCCCTCGAAGAACAATTCGGTGGCCGTGGGGCCGGGGGCGACCGCGTTGACCGTGATGTCGCGGCCCCTCAGTTCACGGGCGAGGATGAGCGTCATCGCCTCGACCGCGCCCTTGCTGGCGGCGTAGGCGCCGTACTGGGGGAATTGCAGACCCAGCACCGATGTGGACAGGTTGACGATGGCGCCCCCGTCACGCACGCGGCGCGCGGCCTCCCTGGCCACGACGAAGGTGCCGCGGATGTTGGTGCGGTACAGGTCGTCCAGGACGCTGAGATCGAGGTCCGCGATGGGCGAAAGGCCCATCCGGCCCGCGGAGTTCACTACGACGTCGACGCCGCCGAACTCCTTCTCCGCGGTGTCGAACGCGGCCGCGACCGCGTTCTCGTCGGCCACGTCGGCCTGCACCGGCATGGCCCGGCCTCCGGCGGCTGTGATGGTCTCGACCACCTCGCGGGCGGCGTCGGCCGACCCGGAGAATCCCACGGCGACGGCATGGCCGCGGGCGCCGAGGAGGATCGCCGTCGCCCGGCCGATACCGCGGGAACCACCAGTGACCACGGCGACACGCTGCTCTTGCATGACCATGACCCCTCCTTTCGTATCGCCGATATCGACTGTCGAAATCGGCGATAAGCCGAAGCTAACACGGACCCTTTATCGACGCTAGCCCTATCGCGTATCGTGGATTTCATGGATACGGACGCGACGATCCGCGCGGCGATGACCGAGGCCGCCCTGCGGCAACTGGCCGGCTCTTCGGACCATGACGTGGCCACCCGGGCGGTCTGCGAGGCGGTCGGCGTCACCCAGCCGGTGCTCTACCGGCTGTTCGGCGACAAGCGCGGACTGCTCGACGCGGTGGCCGACCACGGCTACGAGCGGTACGCCGCGCTCAAGGCCGCCCAGGAGCAGACCGGCGCCCCGGTGGCCGACCTGCTGGCGGGCTGGGACGGCCACATGGCCTTCGCGCGGGAGAACCCGGCGCTCTACCAGCTGATGTTCACGCCCCGGCCCTGGTCGCACTCCACCGCGAGGCAGCGGGTGTTCGACCTGCTCGTCGCCGCGCTCGTCCGGTGCGCGGCCATAGGGGCCCTCAAGGTCGAACCGAGGACCGCCGCCGAGCTGATCCTCTCGGCGAACGTCGGCATCGCGCTCCACCACATCGCGGTCCCGGAGCTGTTCAACGACGTGACGGTCTCGCATCTCATGCGCGATGCCGTGTTCTCCGGGGTGCTCACCCGGCCGGCCGGGCAGGACGAGGGCGACCCCCTGTACTCGGCCGCGCTGCGGATGCGGGCCCAGCTGGAGCTGACCGGTACGGAGGCCCTCGAAGCCGCGGAGACCGCCCTGCTGCTCCGCTGGCTCACCCGCATCACGGAGCCGGGCTCCCGGCAGGGCGGCTGAGGCCCCTGAAGGCGGGAGCGTTCTCTGAGGTTGTGGGTCAGAACGGGCCGACCGCGACCAGCTCACCGCCCGCGCGCTGGGCGAGGTCTTCGCGGCCCACGGCGCCGCCGCGTCAGCCGCGAACGGGCTGCTGCGGCGCCATGCCCCGGGGGTCCCTGCCCTCAGGCGCCGGCCCCGCCGTCCACCGGAAGCACCGCGCCGGTCACCATCGAGGCACGGTCGCTGAGCAGCCACGCGGCGGCCTCCGCGACCTCGCGCGGCTGCGCCATCCGCCCCAGCGGGACCGACGCGGTCACCTGCGCCTTGATGCCGGGAGTCGACGCCTCCCACGCGTCGATCATCTCGGTGTCGGTGCCGCCCGGGGTAATGCCGTTGACGCGGATACCGTCGCGAGCCCAGCTCACCGCGGCGGTCTCGGTGAGACTGTTGAGCGCCCGCTTCATCGCGCCGTACGCCGGCAGGGCCGGATTCGCGCGGCGGCTACCGATGCTCGATGTGTTGACGATGGCGCCACCGCCGCCACGCCGCATGAGGGCCGCCTGCGCGTTCATGGCCGTCCAGTGCGCGCGGAAGTTCACGGCGAACTGCTCGTCGACGTCTTCGTCGCTGGTCGTGTCGAGCGGGCCGGGACGCTGGACCGTCGCACCGTTGTTGAAGGCGCCGTCCAGCTTTCCGTGCAGCTCCTCGGCACGGTCGACGGCCGTGCGGATGCTCACGCGGTCGGCGAGGTCCATGGGGACGGCGTGGGCGACGCCGCCGTCAGCACGAATACCGGTGACGATCTCGTCGAGGGCGCTCGTCCCACGGGCCGCGAGGACCACGGCCGCCCCTTCGCGGGCGAAGAGCCTGGCCGCAGCGGCGCCGATGCCGCGGCTGGCGCCGGTGATGAAGACGACCTTGCCGGTGAGCAGGCCGATCGGGTCGAAGTCCTTGGTGTACGTCATGACAACAGTCTTGGACCGACGGCCGGACCGGATACAGGCACAAGCTGTACCAGGATGGGCCGCCGTACCCCGTGCACACTGGAGGCATGGACAAGCAGGAACTGGGCGCGTTCCTCCGCAGCCGTCGCGAGCGGCTCGCACCGCAGGACGTCGGTCTCCCCTCCGGACCGCGCCGGCGAACCCCCGGGCTCCGCCGTGAGGAAGCCGCGGTCCTCGCGCACATCTCCACGGAGTACTACATCCGTCTGGAACAGGGCCGCGCGCCCCGGCCGTCGGGCGAGGTCCTCGCCGGAATCGCGAGTGCGCTGCGGCTCACGGACCGCGAGACCGACCACCTCCACGTCCTCGCGGGCACCGCGCGGACCCCTGACCGGCGGCACCAGCGGGAAGTCCGGCCGAGCATCCTCGCACTCCTGGAGCGACTGCCGCAGACGGCGGGTCTGGTCGTGTCCGCCACGTTCGAGGTGCTCGCCTGGAACGGCCTCGCCGCGGCTCTCATGGAGGATTTCGCGGCCGTCCCCCGCGAGGAACGCAACCTGGCCCGCCTCGCGTTCCTCGGGAAGCGAGGGACCGGCCACACCATGTACGGGGTGTCCGACGCCTCAGAGTTCCGCCACAACGTCGTGAGGGAGCTGCGCGCCACCGCGGCCCGTTACCCGGCCGACCCCGATGTGACCGGCCTGGTCGATGAACTCCGTGAGGGCAGCCCGGACTTCGCCCGGCTGTGGGAGCGGCACGACGTGAAGGCCGCCCCGACGCTCACCAAGACCTTCCACCACCCCGTCGTCGGCGAGATCACCGTGACCTGCGACAACCTCGCTCTCACCGACAGTGACCAGCGTCTGGTGCTCTACAGCGCACCGCTGGGCTCACCCGACGCCGAGGCGCTGGCCCTGCTGAACGTGCTGGGCACCGAGGTCATCGACTACCAGCTATGACGAGTCCCCCAGCTTCCGGCGCCCTGGCGACCCGTAGGTGTGCACATCGCCAACGCGCCCGCGCCGGTGCGCCACCCGGGAGCGGGTCGCGGCGCACCGGCGCGGGCGGGGGGCGTCAACGGCCCTGTGATCAGGCGGTCTTGATCGCCGAGATGTCGAAGGCGAGCTTGACCTTGTCGCTGACCATGACGCCGCCGGTCTCCAGCGCGGCGTTCCAGGTCAGGCCCCAGTCGGAGCGCAGGATCTCGGCGCTGCCCTCGAAGCCGACGCGCTGGTTGCCGTAGACGTCGGTGGCCGAGCCGTTGAACTCCAGGTCGATGGAGAGCGGCTTCGTGACGTCCTTGATGGTCAGGTCGCCGACGATGCGGTACGTATCGCCGCCCAGCTGCTCGGCGTGCGTGGAGCGGAACGTCATGTGCGGGAACCGCTCGGCGTCGAAGAAGTCGCCGCCGCGCAGGTGCCCGTCGCGGTCCGCGATGCCGGTGTCGACGCTCTCGATCCGGATGTCGATGGCCGCGGTGGACTTCGCCGGGTCGGAGCCGTCCAGGTGCAGGGTGCCCTCGTGCTCGGCGAAGGAGCCGCGCACGTTGGTCACCATGGCGTGGCGCACGGTGAAGCTGATGGCGCTGTGTGCCGGGTCGATGCTGTAGTCGCCCGACAGGGCGGCCAGGGCGGGGTCCACCGGGAGAGCGGCGGTGGTGACCGGGGCAGCGGGGGACTTGCGGGTGAACAGAGCCATGGCTCCTCCTCGGGTGGGTGCTGGTGTGCGGGATCGCGGCACAGCGCGCATTCAAGGTTGTTTAACCTTCAACGAGATTCACTGTAGAGGCACCTGGTTCAAAATTCAACATTCTTGTCGGTCCCTCCGCCCGGTCGTGTGCGGTGTGTGCCGTCGGCCCTCTGGCGGACGCGCGTAGAACTGCGGCACTATCTGTCCCGCTCCACCTGCACAGCCGGCCCACAGACACCGCAGTCGGCACATCCGGCACAGCCGGCACGCCCGGCTCGGTCATCACGCTCATCACGGTCACCAGCAGGAGGGAATCCCCCACATGAGAACTCCATCGGTCCGTCCGGTGCTCGCCTCGCTCGCGCTCGTCCTCGGCGTGCTCTTCGCGCCGGGCGTCGGCGTCATCGGCGGCGCCACCGACGCCTCCGCCGCGACGAAGATCAGCCACGCGACGGCCACCTCCATGTTCAGCTCGTCCGGTATCACCTGGTCGTCGTCCGGCGGCTGTTCCGACCGGAACGTCGCGACCTGCACCTCCTTCGACCAGCTCAACCTGGCCACCGCGCAGGGCGCCCAGACCCTCAGGGGCGCGCTCGGCTGCGCCGTGAACATCACCGGAGGCACCGAGACGGGCCACGCCTCGGGTACGTACTCGCACTGGAACGGCTACAAGCTCGACATCGGCAAGACGACCTGTCTGACGAACTACGTCAAGAACACGTTCACCTACATCGGTCTGCGCGGTGACGGCTACCCGCAGTGGAAGTCCGGCGCGGGCAACGTCTACGCGGACGAGGGCAGCCACTGGGACATCACCTTCTACAACTGCGGCGGCTGCTGAGTCCGGCCCGCGAAGGCGGCGAAGGGTGCCGCCGACAGCCTGAGAAAGCGCTTGCTCCCGGTTCGGGATGATCCGGGAGCAAGCGCTTTCTGCTCATGTTGTCCAGACCATTGCCCAGCCTGTTGAGGCCCTGCTACACCAGCGGTCAGCAGATCCACGCCCCCTGTCTCCGGGAGTCTCCTGTGCCCTCACTGCCCCCTTGGTCCCGTCGAGCCTTTCTCGCCACCGCGGGCGCAGGTGCGCTCAGCCTGACGGCCGTGCCGTACGCGAACGCCGCCCCGTCGGCGCCGTCCGCCACCGGGACGGCAGCGACCACGGCTACGGCCACCGCCGCCGGTGCGGGCTCCGACGACGAGTTCGCGACGCTGCGCGGCCGCTGGCTGGATCTGGCGCTCGGCACCGGCTACGACGCGACCGCTGAGCCGTACGCGACCCAGCTCAAGGCGACCGGCCAACTCGCCGCGCAGTTCCGGGCGTCGATGGCCCCGGCCGACAAGTCCCTCTGGCCGGACAGCCCGTTCGACCCGCCGGCCGGTATCACCCAGAGCTACACCCGGCTGTGGACGATGACCGAGGCGTACCTCCAGGACGGCACCGGGCTCACCGGCGACGCCGGGCTGCTCGCCGATGTGATCACCGGTATCGACCATCTCTCCGCGAAGATCTACAACCCCGCCACGACCGTCTACGGCAACTGGTGGGAGTGGCAGATCGGCAGCCCCCGGCTGCTGATGGACCTGGTGGCGGCCCTCTACGACCACCTCACCGACACCCGGATCCAGGCCGCCTGCGCGGCTGTCGACCACTTCATCCCCGACTCGGTGCTCGCCGACTACTCCGGCACATCGACCGGCGCCAACCGGGTCGACCTCTGCCGCTCCGTCGCCATGCGCGGAGTGAACGGCCGCTCCGCGGAGAAGATCGCGCTGGCCCGCGACGCGCTCTCGCCCGTCTTCCCGTACGTCACCGCGAGCGACGGGCTCTACCCCGACGGCTCGTTCATCCAGCACACGACCATCGCCTACTCGGGCACCTACGGCCAGGTCATGCTGGACGGTCTCGGCCGGCTCTTCACCCTGCTCGCGGGCTCCACCTGGGACGTCACCGACCCCAACCGGCAGATCATCCTGGACAGCGTCGAGCACGCCTACGCGCCCATCATCTACAACGGCCTGGCCATGGACAGTGTCAACGGCCGTGCGGTCAGCCGCGGTTACCTCGCCGCCGACGACCAGCACGTGATGCGCAGCGACCACTTCCACGGCAAGGGGCTGATCGCCGCCATGGCGGTGATAGCCGGCGGTGCGTCCGACGCGGAGCGGCTGCGCTGGCAGGGGATGATCAAGGGCTGGATCGAGCGGGACACCACGGCGCCTGTGCTCACCTCGCCGCAGTTCGGCGTCGCCGACCTCGCCCGGCTCCGGGCGGTCGCCGACGCCCCGGTGGTCGCGGCCCCCGAACCGGTCGCCCACCGGCTCTTCGCCTCGATGGACCGCGCGGTGCACCGCCGCCCCGGCTGGGCGGCGAACATCTCGATGTCGTCCGAGCGGATCTCCTACTACGAGTGCGGCAACGGCGAGAATCTGCACGGCTGGCACACCGGCGCCGGAATGCTCTACTGGTGGCCGGGGCAGCAGGCGAACGACCAGTACACGGACTGGTTCTGGCCGACCGTCGACCCGTACCGGATGCCGGGAACCACCGTGTCGACCAAGCGACTTGCCGACAATGCGGGCGGCGAGTGGGGCGAGGCCAAGCCCGCCGTCCAGTGGGTGGGCGGAGCGAGCGACGGGGAGTTCGCGGCCGTCGGCCAGCACGTCAAGGGACTCCTCTCCACCCTCCAGGCCCACAAGTCCTGGTTCTGTGTGGCGGACACGGTGATCTGCCTGGGCGCGGGCATCACCGCCACCGACGGTGTCCCGGTCGAGACGGTGGTCGACAACCGCAACCTGGGGGCCGCCGCCAAGGGCGCGTTCACCCTGGACGACCGCCACCGGCCGCGCTGGGCCCACCTCGCCGGGCACGGCGGCTGGGTCTTCCCCGGCGGCACCGGCGCCCTGCACACCCTGCGCGAGGCCCGCACCGGGGCCTGGCACGACATCAACACCACCAGCTCCACCGAGCGGCAGACCCGGACCTTCCAGACCCTCTGGCTCGACCACGGCACGGACCCGGTGGACGCCTCGTACGCGTATCTGCTGATGCCCGGCGCCTCCCGCCGTACGCTCGCGGCCCGTGCGGCCGACCGCGGGTGGCTGGAGGTACTGGCCAATACGGCGTCGCGGCAGGCCGTCGCCGTCCGTTCGCTGGGACTGACCGCGGCGAACTTCTGGCAGCCGGGTACGGTGGGGCCGCTGACCGTCTCCGCCCCGGCGAGCGTGCTGGTGCGGCGCAAGCAGCGCACCGCCACCCTGCACATCAGCGAGCCGCCGCGGACCGGGAAGCCGGTGGAGATCGTCTGGAAGCAGCCGGTACGCCGGGTGACCGGCGCGGATCCCTCCGTGCAGGTGATCTCGGCCGGACGCTCTCTGCGGCTGCGGGTCACCCCGGGCACAGCGGGCGCCACCCACACCTGCGAGGTCGTCACCGGCTGACCGCCCGCCACCGGCCCGGCCCCGCGCCGCAGGCCCGGCCGCGCTCCCGCCCCGCCAGGGCGCCGCCCGAGGTGCTTGTGGGAAGTCCACAACCCAGGGTGGTCCTGGACTGGCACTTCGGCTGCGCTGCCGGGCCCTTCTGTCCAGGGCGACCAGGAAACTGGCCCGGAGACTGTGCGAAGTGCACTGCGCGTTTTCTTGGTGGAGTTCGTAGGGTCGGAACATGACCGTTTTGGACGAGACCACGGGCGAGCCCACCGACGCACGTGGACGGGTGGCCGAGCTGCTGGCACTGCGCGAGCAGGCCAGGCGTGGGCCCAGTGAGCGAGCGACCGAGGCCCAGCACGCGAAGGGCAAGCTGACCGCGCGCGAGCGCATCGAGCTGCTGGTGGACCCGGGCTCGTTCAAGGAGGTCGAGCAGTTGCGCCGGCACCGGGCGACCGGGTTCGGCCTGGAGGAGAAGAAGCCGTACACCGACGGTGTGATCACCGGCTGGGGCACGGTCGAGGGCCGTACGGTCTTCGTCTACGCGCACGACTTCCGGATCTTCGGCGGCGCCCTGGGCGAGGCCCACGCCACGAAGATCCACAAGATCATGGACATGGCGATCTCGGCGGGTGCCCCGCTGGTGTCGCTGAACGACGGCGCCGGAGCCCGCATCCAGGAGGGCGTCTCGGCGCTCGCCGGATACGGCGGCATCTTCCAGCGCAACACCCACGCCTCCGGCGTCATCCCGCAGATCAGCGTGATGCTCGGCCCGTGCGCGGGCGGCGCCGCCTACTCCCCGGCGCTCACCGACTTCGTGTTCATGGTCCGCGAGACCTCGCAGATGTTCATTACAGGCCCGGACGTGGTCCGCGCGGTGACGGGTGAGGAGATCACCCAGAACGGGCTCGGCGGCGCCGATGTGCACGCCGAGACCTCGGGCGTCGCGCACTTCGCGTACGACGACGAGGAGACCTGCATCGCCGAGGTCCGCTACCTCATCTCGATGCTGCCGTCGAACAACCGGGAGAACCCGCCCTCGCACCCCAGCGACGACCCGGCGGAGCGTCGCTCCGACGCGCTTCTCGACCTGGTTCCCGCGGACGGCAACCGCCCCTACGACATGCACCAGGTCATCGAGGAGCTCGTCGACGACGGCGACTTCCTGGAGATCCACGAGCGCTGGGCGCGCAACATCATCTGCGCCCTGGCCCGGATGGACGGCCAGGTCGTCGGCATCGTGGCGAACCAGCCGCAGGCCCTGGCGGGCGTCCTGGACATCGAGGCGTCCGAGAAGGCGGCCCGCTTCGTCCAGATGTGCGACGCGTTCAACATCCCCATCATCACGCTCCTCGACGTGCCCGGGTTCCTGCCGGGCGTGGACCAGGAGCACGGCGGGATCATCCGGCACGGCGCGAAGCTGCTGTACGCGTACTGCAACGCGACCGTGCCGCGGATCTCGCTGATCCTGCGCAAGGCCTACGGCGGCGCCTACATCGTCATGGACTCCCAGTCCATCGGCGCCGACCTCACCTACGCCTGGCCCACCAACGAGATCGCGGTGATGGGCGCCGAAGGCGCGGCCAACGTCATCTTCCGCAAGCAGATCGCCGAGGCCGAGGACCCCGACGCCATGCGCGCCCGCATGGTCAAGGAGTACAAGGCCGAACTGATGCACCCCTACTACGCGGCCGAACGCGGACTCGTGGACGACGTCATCGACCCGGCCGAAACCCGCGAGGTCCTCATCGCGTCACTGGCGATGCTGCGCACGAAACACGCCGACCTGCCCTCGCGCAAGCACGGCAACCCGCCGCAGTGAGCCGCAGCACGTCCGCGTACGACTCCCGGCACATCTCCGAGCACGTCTCAGTAAGGGAAAAGACCTTGAGCACTCCCACCGCCGCATCGCTGCTCCGCGTCGAGAAGGGGCACGCGGAGCCGGAGGAACTGGCCGCGATCACCGCGATCCTGCTGGCCCGCGCCGGCAACCAGCCCGACGCACCGGCGCACACACCCCGCTCCACGGCCGGCTGGCGCCGCCTGGAGCGCACCCCGGGCTTCCGGGCCCCGCACTCCTGGCAGGGCTGAACCGAAGGGCCCCAGGCCCCGCCTGCGGCCTCGCCGCGGCATCCCGCACAGCACAGCGAAAGGCCCGCACCCTCTCCGGAGGGTGCGGGCCTTTCGCCGTACGCCGGAGAACCGGCCTGGTCCGCCGGACAGCCCCTAACGCAGACGTGCCATCAGCGCGTGCTCGACGAGCGTGATCAGTGCGCTCTTGGCGTCCGCGCGGTGGCGTGCGTCGGTGGTGAGGATGGGGGTGTCGGGGCCGATCTGGAGGGCTTCGCGTACTTCGTCGGGGGTGTAGGGCTGGTGTCCGTCGAAGCCGTTGAGGGCGATGACGAAGGGGAGTCCCGAGTTCTCGAAGTAGTCCACCGCCGGGAAGCAGTCCGACAGCCTGCGGGTGTCGACCAGGACGACGGCGCCGATGGCGCCGCGTACGAGGTCGTCCCACATGAACCAGAAGCGGTCCTGTCCGGGGGTGCCGAACAGGTAGAGGATCAGGTCCTGGTCCAGGGTGATGCGTCCGAAGTCCATGGCCACCGTGGTGGTGGTCTTGTCCCCGGTGTGTGTGAGGTCGTCGATGCCCGCTGAAGCGGACGTCATGACTGCCTCGGTACGCAGCGGGTTGATCTCCGAGACGGCGCCGACGAACGTGGTCTTGCCCACGCCGAAGCCCCCTGCCACCACGATCTTCGCGGAGGTAGTGGAGCGGGCTGCACCGCCGCTAGAGCTTGCGAAGTCCACTGAGCACCCTTTCGAGCAGTGTCACGTCTGGCTGGCCGCCGGCGGCATCGTCGCCGCCGGGCTGATGAATGGCGACAAGCCCGGCCTCCGCCAGATCGGCGACGAGGATCCGGGCGACGCCGAGAGGAATCGTAAGGAGTGCCGAGATCTCGGCAACAGACTTGATCTCGACACAGAGCCGGCAGATCCGCTGGTGCTCGGGCAACTGCCCTTGCAGCTGTGACGGTTCTGCCGTCGTACTGACCAGCGCCTCGATGGCGAGCTGGTAACGCGGCCTGGTCCGGCCGCCGGTCATGGCGTACGGGCGTACGAGGGGATTGCGGTCCTGAGCCGGAGCCGGGTCGGCCTTCGGCTTCCAGTGCGGCTGCACCGGCTGGATGCGCGGCGGCTCGTCGTACGGCGACGGGGGCTGCGGCTGCTGGTGGGGCTGCCTGCCGTGTCTGCCGGGCGTGGAGGGAAAGTCGAAACGGTTCTGGTCGAACTCGCCCGGAACCTGCTGACCACCGTAGTAAGGGTGACCGCCTGGGGGTGTTGCCACGTTTCCTCCTCCGACTGCCCGTCGCTGTTCCTGTGGAGCCGCGCCACCGCACCTTATGGCGCGGTGGCGAGAAACGCACTGTCTGTTTGCTAGTTGAGAAGACTGCCCTGCAGTTCGGCACGGAGATCCGGGGTCAGGACGCTGCCCGCGCGGTCCACCAGAAGAGCCATCTCGTACCCCACCAGACCGATATCGGCCTCGGGGTGAGCGAGGACGGCCAGCGAGGAACCGTCCGAGACGGACATGATGAAGAGGAAGCCGCGCTCCATCTCCACGACGGTCTGGTTGACATGACCGCCCTCGAAGATCCGGGACGCCCCCGCGGTGAGCGAGGTCAGCCCGGAAGCTACGGCCGCCAGCTGGTCGGCACGGTCACGCGGGAAACCCTCGGACATCGCCAGAAGGAGTCCGTCGGCGGAGACCACCACTGTGTGGGACACCCCGGGGGTGTTGTCCACGAAGTTGGTGATCAACCAGTTCAGGTTCTGCGCCGCCTGGCTCATCGGGCTCACACTAACGCTCCTGGTTGTAGGTGCTGTCAGGACCGCCGTGGTTCCCGGTGGCCTGACTGTTCGTGTCACTACCTTCGTTGCGCCCCCGCAGGACTCCGCGGCGCAGGTTGCTCAACCTGACCCCGACGTCCTCGGGTGCACGGGAGACCTGGGGGCCGCCCTGCGGGGTCTGCTCGGCCTTGCCCTCGACCAGGTTGGCCTTGGGCACCCGCCGGGGGAGACCGGAGGGAGTGACCCCGCCGGCCTTCGGCTCGCGCAGCCCTTCCGCCCGCTGCCAGCGCTCGTCGTTCGACGAACGCCAGTCGTCCGGCAGGAGGTTGCTGTCCCCGCTCTCTTCCCCGTCGTTCTGCTCCTCAGGATTCTGCTGTCCGGCCTGGGGCTGACCGGAATTCTGCTGACCGGACTGATGTGCTCCGGGGGCCGGCTTCGGGGCCTGCTGCGGACCGCCGCGGCGGGGAAGGCCGGCATCGGTCAGTTCGTGTGAGGTGCTCGGAGACGGTCCCGGACGGTCGAAGCCTACGCGTTCGGGAGCTGCTGCGGGAGCGCCCTGTGCAGATTCCGCCGCCGGCTGGTAAGCCGTCCGGAAACCGTCCTGGTACGTGGCCTGACCTGCCCACTCTTCCTGCCGGCCGGAAGCGTCGAACGCGCTGTCGTACCCCTGCTGACGGCCGTCGGACACCGGGTGGCCGGAGGCCGGGCGGGCCCCGTCCCGGTAGCCGTCCTGAGCTCCGTGCGCCGCGTAGCCGTTCTGGTCGTACGACGTCTGCTGCGGCTCCTGGCCGTACTGCGCGTAGCCGTTGTCCTGCTGCTGCCCGGAATACTCCTGCTGCGGGTACTGCTGGCCCGGCGCCTGATGCTGACGCTGCGCCGGCGCCTCGTCGCGGAACAGCGGCCTGCCGTCGTCGTGGTGCGTGCCGTCGAGCGCCGCACGGCGGTCGTCACGCATCAGCGAGCGGTTCACCGGGTCGAGACGGCGCGGCTCGCTCTCGCCGTAACGGGTGTCGTCGAAGCCGAGTTCGGCGGCCGTCCGCTGCGGGGTCTGCGGGAAGGACTGCTGCTCCCGCGGCTGCTGCTCCGGGATGATCGAGGAGACGCTGAAGTCGTCGGCGGGCAGCTGGTCGCCGCCACCGCCGTGCGTGATCGCGTCCGGGAGCATGACCAGCGACGTGGTGCCCGCCTGCTCACCCGACGGCCGCAGCTGGACGCGTACGCCGTGCCGGTCGGCGAGGCGGCCGACCACGAACAGCCCCATGCGCTGCGAGATCGCCGCGTCCACGGTCGGCGGGTTGGCCAGCTTGTGGTTGATGTCCGCGAAGTCCTCGGCGGTCAGGCCGATGCCCTTGTCGTGGATCTCGATCATCACCCGGCCGTCCGGCAGCCGGGTCGCCGTGACGCGCACCTTGGTCTGCGGCGAGGAGAACGTCGTCGCGTTCTCCAGCAGCTCGGCGAGCAGATGCACCAGGTCGGTGACGGACTGCCCGTGGATGTCGGTCTCGGGCACCCCGGTCAGCTCGATGCGCTCGTACGACTCCACCTCGGACGAGGCGGCCCTGAGCACATCGACCAGCGGGACCGGCTGGTTCCAGCGCCGGCCCGGTTCCTCGCCCGCCAGCACGAGCAGGTTCTCGCCGTTGCGGCGCATCCGGGTCGCGAGGTGGTCGAGCTTGAAGAGGCTCTCCAGCTGCTCGGGCTCGGCCTCGTTGTTCTCCAGGTCGGTGATCAGCGTCAGCTGGCCCTCGATGAGCGACTGGTTGCGCCGCGAGAGGTTGGTGAAGATCGCGTTGACGTTGCCCCGCAGCATGGCCTGCTCGGACGCCAGCCTGACCGCCTCGCGGTGCACCTGGTCGAAGGCGCGGGCCACCTCGCCGATCTCGTCCTGGGTGTGGATCGGGATGGGCTCGACCCGGGTGTCCACCCGGCCGGGCTCCGTACGCGAGAGCTGGTCCACGAGCATCGGCAGCCGCTGCTCGGCCACCCCGAAGGCGGCGGTGCGCAGCCGGCGCATCGCCCGGCTCATCTGGCGGGCCATCATCCCGGCCAGGATGAAGGCGATGAGCAGGGCCACGAGGACCACGGCGCCGTTGGTGATGGCGTCGTTCCTGGCGTTGTGCGAGATGGCCGCCGCGTCCCCGACCGCCTTGTCGATCAGGTGGTTCTCGACCGTGCTGTAGCCGTTGAACTTGGTGCCGGCCGCGATGGACCAGGACTCGGAGTCGATGCCCATGGCCTTCAGCGCCGCAGGCGTCCGGCCCTTGCCGATCTCGGCCGCGATGCCGTCGAACATCGACCCGCCCTTGGCCGGCGGGGTCACATAGCGCTTCTTGTCCGCCTTGGCCGTCTCCTTGTCGCGGGAGACATAGCTCCTGGCGCTGGCGGCCTGGGCGGCCATTTCCTTCTTCAGCGCGGCCGCGTCCGCGTCGGTGCCGCCGGAGACGTACTCCTGGAGGGCGATCTGCTCCAGGTAGTTGTACGAGTTGAACGCGACGACCTGCGCCTGGAAGGTCGTGGGGTCCTGGCTCGGGCGTACCAGCAGATGTGTGCCGATGGAGCGCTGAAGCGATTCTGCTGCCTGGGCCAGCTGGATCGCGTAGACCGTGCGGCCGTAGCTGGTGATGTTGCCGGTGCCGAGGCCGAGTTCATTGGAGAACTCCATCAGCGAGTGCTGGACCTTGACGTAGCCCTCTTCGGTCTTCACCGGGTCCATCGCCTCGGCGTACGCGGTCTTGCGCAGCGTGGCGAGGGAGGGCTCATCGGCGCGGAAGAGCTGGAGGCGGCGCTGGAGGCCCTTGGTCTTCGGCAGCTGCTTCACCGCGGTGTCGAAGGACTTCGCGGCGGCGTCGGTGTGGCTGTAGGCATCCTTGACGTTGAAGTTGCCGGTGCGCTTGTTCTGCAGCAGCGGCTCCGCGCTGATGTCGCGCTCCTCCAGCAGTGCCTGGCTGTACGCCGAAGCCGATCGCACGACAAGTGCAACCCGTTCGGCGTCCTGTGCGTCATTCCAGGTAGTGATCGAACTCTTGACCTGGAATCCGCCCATGACGAGACCGACGATCACGGGGATCAGCAGAATGGCGTTGAGCTTGGTGGGCACACGCCAGTTGCGCGGCGCCAGCCGGCTGCCGCCACCGGCGGCTGCGGAGCGGCCGGCAGGAGACGTCGCCGACTGCGGCGGCGGCGTGAAGTTCCCCCGCGTCTGCTCCGCCGCGGAGCTCTTCCTGCTTCGCCTCACTCGACCAACAACCTCTCGGCGTCGGCACCCACGGTGTGCCGTCTATCGTTCAGAGCCGTACTCGGACCGGCCGTCGAACGTTGCCGGTCCTACTCGGGAGTTCGCCGAATTCCAGCACGTCGGGCGGCGTGGCTCCAAACAGCTGGAACCCGCCGCTCCGAGTGGCGTATGCCTCAGATAAAACGGTCAAAAAGAGCGAGGCGCGCCAAAAGCAGGGACTGATGTGAGCGGAGCGGCACCAGGCGGATGCAACGGGTGTCCGCGGTCGATGAATTCTCTGTCGAAACGTTATGAACACGGGGGCGGATCGTGTCAAAGACCACAGTCCGCCCCAGAACGGGCTACGACAACTGCCGTAGTGGGACGACTACTTGAGACGTGCCATCAGCGCGTGCTCGACGAGCGTGATGAGTCCGCTCTTGGCGTCCGCGCGGTGGCGTGCGTCGGTGGTGAGGATGGGGGTGTCGGGGCCGATCTGGAGGGCTTCGCGTACTTCGTCGGGGGTGTAGGGCTGGTGTCCGTCGAAGCCGTTGAGGGCGATGACGAAGGGGAGTCCCGAGTTCTCGAAGTAGTCCACCGCCGGGAAGCAGTCCGACAGCCTGCGGGTGTCGACCAGGACGACGGCGCCGATGGCGCCGCGTACGAGGTCGTCCCACATGAACCAGAAGCGGTCCTGTCCGGGGGTGCCGAACAGGTAGAGGATCAGGTCCTGGTCCAGGGTGATGCGTCCGAAGTCCATGGCCACCGTGGTGGTGGTCTTGTCCCCGGTGTGTGTGAGGTCGTCGATGCCCGCTGAAGCGGACGTCATGACTGCCTCGGTACGCAGCGGGTTGATCTCCGAGACGGCGCCGACGAACGTGGTCTTGCCCACGCCGAAGCCCCCCGCCACCACGATCTTCGCCGAGGTGGTCGATCTGGCCGCCCCGCCGCTAGAGCTTGCGAAGTCCACTGAGCACCCTTTCGAGCAGTGTCACGTCCGGCGTGCCGCCGGCCTCTCCGTTGCCCGGCTGGTGGATGGCCACCATGCCGGCCTCCGCCAGGTCGGCCACGAGGATCCGGGCCACACCCAGCGGCATCGAGAGCAGCGCCGACACCTCGGCCACCGACTTGACCTCACGGCACAGGTGGCATATCCGCTGGTGCTCGGGGAGCAGGCCCGCGAGGTGCACCGGGTCGGCCGTGGTGCTCACCAGCGCCTCGATGGCGAGCTGGTAACGCGGCCTGGTCCGGCCGCCGGTCATGGCGTACGGACGTACCAGTGGCTGGTCGCCCTCACTGTCGTACGACGCGTCGTGCAGCACGCCGTACGGATCGTGCGAGGCGGGGGGCGGGGTCATGGATCCTCCGGGCGTGACAGCAGTTGGTCGGAGTGCCGTCTGATGTGGCCGGTGGGGGGCGGGATGCGGCCGGACGGTTGGTGATGAACGTACGGGCTGAACCTGTGGGGGGCTTGTCTAGTGGAGCAGGCTCCCCTGGAGTTCGGCGCGCAGGTCCGGGGTGAGGACGCTGCCCGCACGGTCGACGAGCAGAGCCATCTCGTATCCGACCAGGCCGATGTCGCAGTCCGGGTGGGAGAGCACGGCCAGCGACGAGCCGTCCGACACCGACATGAGGAAGAGGAAGCCCCGCTCCATCTCCACCACCGTCTGGGCGACTTCGCCGCCCTCGAAGATCCGGGAGGCACCCGCGGTGAGGGAGGTCAGCCCGGAGGCGACGGCCGCCAGCTGATCGGCACGGTCGCGCGGGAAACCTTCGGACATGGCCAGCAGAAGTCCGTCGGCGGAGACCACCACTGTGTGGGACACCCCTGGGGTGTTGTCCACGAAGTTCGTGATCAACCAGTTCAGATTCTGCGCCGCCTGGCTCATCGGACTCAACTAGTGCTCCTGCTGGTGAGAGGGGCCGGTTCCGGCCTGGCGACCCTGTTGGATGCCACGCCGGAGATTGGTCAGCCGGCCGCGTACGTCGTCGGGTGCACGCGAAACCTGCGGACCGGCCTGGTGGGCCTGCTGCTGTGCGGTGCCGGGCACCAGATTGGCACGCGGTACGCGTCGGGGCAGACCGGATGTGGTGACACCACCGGCAGCGGGCTTCTTCGCCCGCTCGGCCTGCCGTACGAGTTCGTCGTTGGGCGATGCCCGCCAGTTGCTGCCGGGGGCAGTCTGGGCCATGGGGTCGCGGGTCGGCGCCGCGGGAGCGGCCGGCTCGGGCTGCTGGGGAGCGTCCGGTTGCTGCGGCTCCGCGGTCCTCCCGGACTGCGGGCCGTGGAACCAGTTGGTCTCCAGGGTGTCGTAGAGCGGGGTGCGCCCGTCGCCCGGGTCGGCGGCCGGGGGCAGCGCGTCGTACTGCGGCTGCGCGGGCAGGCTCTGCGGCGCGGGCG
>NZ_JAAGLN010000149.1 GCF_010548145.1 Streptomyces sp. SID10853 | reverse complement strand
CGGACCGGCCCGTTCCACGCGCTGATGGTGCAGCCCAGCGTCACCTTCACGTTCGGCGGCGTGCGCATCGACGACCAGGCCCGCGCCCTGGACGCCGACGGCCGCCCCGTCCCCGGTCTGCACGCCGCCGGGGCGGACATCGGCGGGCTGTCCAACCATGGGTACGCGGGCGGCCTCGCCCCGGCCTACATCACGGGCCGCCGGGCCGGCCACAGCGCTGCCCGGGTCGCGGACACCGTGCCCCGTCAGCAGACCGACGCACCTGCCGGCATCTGACACCACCGAACAAGGAGCAGCACCATGGTCTGCAGACGACGGGGGACTGCTCCGCCTCCACGGAGCTGAAGGCGAAGCACGTGGGCGAGGACGCGGCGAGGATCCCGCCGGTGAACCCGGTGAACACCGGCGACGGATTCCGGCTGGGGGAGGAGGCGGGCGGCTACACACTGCAGATGGACCGCCTGTACGAGGGCTTGCGGTTCAAACCGTCGAAGCGACCCGACCTGATCAAGATGCTGCCTGCGCTGCCTGCGCTGCCTGCGCTGAACGGGTGCTGCGGTTCGTGGTGGAGCGGCTGCCGAAGAACCTGCTGGCGTACGTGATCCGAGGCGCGCTGACCAGCTGGATCGGCCCGAACGTCACCATGGACCGGGCGGGGGCGATCCTCGTGGACGGCACGGGACGCCGGCCGGCGAACGAGGACACCGACCCGGCGATGGCCCGGGCCGTGGCCGCTGCCGGGAACAACACGGGGTTGATGGTGTTCGACGAGCAGGTCGCGCGGAAGTTCGCCGCGTGGCCGAACCCGGTCTCCACGTTCCCGGGCGTCGCGTACGCGTACGTACAGGACTACAAGCGCTACCGGCCGGACGTGTACCAGCGCGCCGGCACCGTGGAGGAACTGGCGGACGCCATCGGCGTCGACGACCAGTTGCGCGTCGTGCGCGAGGACGGCACCCCGGTGCCCGGCCTCTGGGCCGCCGGCTCCACCGGCCAGGGCGGCCTGCAACTCCTCAACCACGGCCTGCACATCGGCTGGGCGATGGTCTCCGGCCGTATCGTCGGCCGCAACGTCGCGGGGTCCCCACGCCGTACGGACCTGGGCGTTCCGGACTGACCAGTTCACCTCTGCCCCGATGGGCCAATCCCGAGCCCGATCCCGCGCCCGAGCCCGATCCCGCGTCCGAGCAGCTCCCGCACGGACACCGGCCGCCTACCGGTCCGGGCCCTCGACCGTGATGTCGCGCTTGAGGATCTTGCCCGTCGCGCCCTTGGGCAGCTCGTCGGTGAACCTCACGATCCTCGGGTACTTGTAGGGGGCCACCCGTGCACGGACGAATGCGCGGATCTGGTCCGCCGTGACCCGGCTGCCCTCCCGCGGCACGATCACGGCGGCCACCTCCTCGCCGTGCAGGTCATGACGGACCCCGACGACCGCCGCTTCGGCCACCGCCGGGTGCTCGTACAGCACTTCCTCGATCTCCCGCGGGTAGACGTTGTACCCGCCACGGATGATCAGGTCCTTCTTGCGGTCGACGATGAAGTAGAAGCCCTCCTCGTCGGCGCGGGCGAGGTCGCCGCTGTGGAACCACCCGTCGCGGAATGCCTCGGCGGTCGCTTCGGGACGGTTCCAGTAGCCCTTCATGACGTTCTCGCCGCGGATCGCGATCTCACCCACATCGCCGGGACGTACCGGCGTGCCGTCCGGCGACATCAGGGCCATCTCGACGCCGCGGACGGGCAGCCCGATCGACCCGGGCTTGCGGGGCCGGTCCGGAGGGTTGAACGAGGCCACCGGGGAGGTCTCGGACAGCCCGTACCCCTCAAGTACGACGACACCGAAGTCCTGCTCGAACGTGTGCAGCACCTCGACGGGCAGCGCCGAGCCCCCGGATACGGCCAGCCGCAGCCGGGAGGGGGCGCCGCCGCCGGGGATCCCGGTACGGAGCAGGGCGGTGTACATGGTCGGCACACCGAGGAAGACGGTGACCCGGTCCCTGCGCATGATCTCCAGCGCTTCGCGCGGATCGAACCGCGGCAGCAGGGTCAGGGCCGCCCCCGCGACGATCGTGGCGTTGAGGGCGCAGGTCTGCCCGAACGCGTGGAACAGGGGGAGCCCGCCGAAGAGCACATCGTCCCGGCCCACCGTCAGGAGCGTCTCGGCAGCGGTGACCGTGTTGCTGATCAGATTGCCGTGCGTGAGCTCGGCGCCCTTCGGGGTGCCCGTCGTACCGGAGGTGTAGAGGATCACCGCCGTGTCGCCCGGCGCCCGGTCGTCGGCCCCGGGTACCGGCGATGCGGCACGCAGCCCGGCATCGAACGCCGCCGAGCCCATGACCAGGCTTCCGGCCCCGGTCGCGGCCGCGGCCCTGGTGGCCTCATCCGCCGCCATCGGGGACGTCACCACCGTCCGCGCACCGGAGTCACGGAGCACGAACGCCATCTCCCGTGCTCTGAGCAGCGGATTCACCGGCACCACGACGGCCCCCGCGCGCAGGATGCCGTAGTAGGCGACCGGGAAGCTGACGACGTTGGGTATGACCAGCGCGACCCGGTCGCCGGGCCGTACGCCGCCGGCGCTCAGCAGCGCCGCCAGGCGGGCGCTCGCGTCGTCCAGTTCCGCGTACGTCATGACGGCTTCGGACTCGCGTACGGCGACCCGGCCGCCGTGCTTCCGGGCGGCGCGCACCAGGAACGTGGCGAGGTTGGTCATGTCACTGCCTCCTTGGGCCTGCGGAGCCACACACGCTAGATCGCGTGGCATGCGAGTGCTTGACGTGGCGGGACGGTCTACTTACCTTTCGGGGACAGGTCGGTGAGGAGTGCGATGAGACCCCTGGTTCGCACTGCGGCACTCAACGGATATGTGGAGTTGAGCCGTTCGCTGGGCATGGACCCGCAGTTGTCGATGGAGGGCGTGGGACTGGACGCCGCCGCCCTCACGCTGCAGGACCGCTGGATCTCCGGTGCGGCCGTCGCCCGGCTGCTGGCGGTCTCGGCGGCCGAATCCGGCCTCGAGGACTTCGGACTGCGGATGTCCGAGTTCCGGCGCCTGGGCAGCCTCGGCCCCATCAGCATCGCCCTCCGTGAGGAACCGGACGTCCGCAGCGGGCTGGAACTGCTGTTGCACCATGAACACATGTACAACGAGGCGCTCCACGCCCGGCTCTCCGAGCGGGAGGGCCTGGCCACCCTCAAGGTGGGGCTCGACTTCGGTGAGGCGCTGGAGACCCGGCAGGCCACCGAGCTGGCCGTGGGCGCGTTCCACCTGGTGCTGCGCATGTTCCTCGGCCCCCAGTGGCTGCCGCTCTCCGTGTACTTCGCCCATGACGCGCCGGCTGACCGCGGCACGCATCAGCGGGTCTTCGGTCCCGCGGTGGAATTCGGGCGGGAGTTCAGCGGCATCAATTTCCGCGCGAGCGATCTCGACTCGCCCAACACGACGTCCGACCCGTTGCTCAGGAACTACGCCCGGCAGTACATCGAGGCCGTCGCCGTCCCCAGGGACACCGGCACGGTGGACCAGGTGCGCGAGCTGATCGAGGTCCTGCTGCCGACCGGGCGGTGCTCGGTGGACCGGATCGCCCGCAGTCTGAACGTGGACCGGCGCAGTGTCCACCGGCGCCTCGCGCGCTCGGGCGAGACGTTCTCGTCGCTCGTCAACTCGGTACGCGTCCAGCTGGCCGAGCAGTTCGTGGTGAACCCGAGCCGCTCCCTCACCGAGATCTCCGACCTGCTCGGCTTCTCCACGGCCAGTGCCTTCTCCCGCTGGTTCCGGGAGCAGTTCGGACGCAGCCCCAGGGAGTGGCGCAGCCGGGCGACCACCGGCTCCGACCTCACGAGGCCCGACCCCCGCTGACCGCGGGTCAGTCCCGTCCTGTCGCTTCCCTTCTTTTCCCTTCCGCTCCCTTCCCGTTTCGTCCCGTCCCGGCACCGTCACGGGCATGTCCCCAAACGGCAAGTCCCCCGTCCCGCAGGGTTAAGCAAGAGCGTTCACCGGCTCCTACCTTTGGATTCACCGCAACGTAGCCGGTCAGCGAGGGCAGCCCCGCGAGGACAGCCCGTACGGCCGCCGGCCGGACCCCACCGATGAGCGGACCGGGGCCCGCGCGGCCGCACACCCGCCCCTGCCCCCTCAGGCTCGTGCGGCCCCACCCAACCGACGAAGGAGACGGACCGTGCACTTCCACGACGACTCGCTCTATCCCGAGAACCAGGAACCGCTGGTCATCCAGGTGGCGCCCTACGGACCCGAGTGGCTGCCCGGTGACGCCGACGACATCCCCCTCACCATGGACGAGCACGTCCAGGCCGCCGTCGACTGCTACAACGCGGGCGCCACCGTGCTGCACATCCATGTACGCGAGCTCGACGGCCACGGCTCCAAGCGGATGTCCATGTTCAACGAGCTGATCGGCCGGCTGCGCGAGGCCGTGCCGGACATGGTTCTGCAGATCGGCGGATCGATCTCCTTCGCCCCCGAGGGCGAGGGCGACGAGGCGAAGTGGCTCAGCTACGACACCCGCCACCTGCTGGCCGATCTCGATCCCCAGCCCGACCAGGTGACGATCGCCATCAACACCAGCCAGATGAACATCGTCGAGATCATGACCGACGACGACCTCCAGGGAACCTCGATCGCGAACCCCGCCATGTACAAGGCGTACCGCGACATGGTGGTCGAGGCAGGCCCTGACTTCTACCTGGAGCACCTCAAGCGGCTCCACGCGAAAGGCATCCAGCCGCACTTCCAACTCGCCACGCTGGCCCAGCTGGAGACGGTGGAGCGGTTGATCAGGGCCGGGGTCCACACCGGCCCGCTCATCCTCAACTATGTGGCGATCGGCGGCGGTTTCGCCGGGCGTCACCCTGCCGATCTGATCGAGTTCATCCGCCGTACTCCGGACGGCGCCGTCCTCACGATCGAGAGCTCCATGCGCGCCGTCGCGCCGATGAACGCGATCGGGATCGCGCTCGGCACCCATGTGCGGGTCGGCAACGAGGACAACCTGTGGGGCCGCAAGGGAGAGCGCATGAGCTCCGTCGCCCAGGTGGAACAGATGGTCAGGATCTCGGAGAACCTCGGCCGCCCCATCGCGACCGGGCTCGAAGCCAGGAAGATCTACCGGCTCGGCCAGTACTACGCCGACGTCGACGAGACCCTCGCGCAGCTCGGCATGGTGCCGAACCGGCGCCCCGGGCAGCGCGGGTCCATGCTGCGCAACCCCAAGAGCTGACCTGCTCCCGGCCCGTGAACCGGCGGCGGTCACCGGCGGCCCCCGGCTTCCGCGACCGCCGCCGCCCAGCCCCGCCCAGCCCCGCCCCAAAAAAGACAGCAATGGAGTTCTCCGTGGCACACGTCATCCGCTTCCACGAGACCGGCGGCCCCGAGGTACTGCGCCGCGAGGAGGCCGACGTCGGGGACCCCGGCCCCGGCGAGGTCCGGATCCGCCATGGAGCGGTCGGCCTGAACTTCGCCGACACCTACTTCCGTACCGGGCTCTACCCGGCCCCGCTGCCCGCCGGGCTCGGAGTGGAGGCCGCAGGCGTGATCGAGGCGGTCGGCGACGGCGTGTCCGGCTTCGCCGAGGGTGACCGCGTGACCTATACCGGCAGCCCGCTCGGGGCCTACAGCACCGAACGGATCATGCCCCCGCACTCGTTGATCAAGCTGCCGGACGGGATCAGCTTCGAGACGGCCGCCGCGATGACCATGCGCGGGCTCACCTCCTCGTACCTGCTCCGCAGGATCCATCCGCTGGAGCGTGGCGACACCGTGCTGCTGCACGCGGCAGCGGGCGGTGTCGGCCTCATCGTCTGCCAGTGGGCCAAGCTGCTGGGCCTCACAGTGATCGGCACGGTGTCCACCGAGGACAAGGCGGAGCTGGCCCGCGCCCACGGCTGTGACCACATCGTGTACTACCGGCGGGAGAACGTGGCCGAGCGGGTGCGCGAGCTGACCGGCGGCGCCGGTGTGCCGGTGGTCTTCGACAGCGTCGGGGCGACCACCTACGCGGGTTCGCTCGCCTCGCTGCGGCGGCGCGGCCTGCTGGTGTGCTTCGGCACCTCTTCCGGCCCGGTGCCGCCGATCGACGCCCCGCAGCTGGCGATCCACGGATCGGTCTTCGTGACCCGTCCGGCGCTGGCCGACTACATCGCCGATCCGGCGGAGCGCGCCGAACTGGCCGGTGAACTCTTCGGACATGTCGCTTCCGGCCGCATCAAGATCGAGATCAATCAGCGCTACGCACTCAAGGACGCAGCCCGGGCGCACCGGGACCTGGAGAGCGGCCGGACGACGGGATCCTCCGTCTTCGTCCTCTGACTTCTGTCCTCCGGTTACGCAAGCGCCACACGGACCACGAGCCCGCACAGGAGGTACCACCATGACCCCGACCAGCACACCGAGCGCGGCCGCCCCGGCCCTCGTCCGGCCGGAAGTCCGGCAGTCGCTCAAGGCCGAACCCCTGACCTGCAGCATCGGCGCCGAGCTGTCCGGCGTGAACCTCGCCGACGCCGCACGTGACGACGGCCTGTTCGCCGAGATCCGGGCACTGCTCCTGGAACACAAGGTGCTGTTCCTGCGCGGACAGGACATCACCCGTGCCGAGCATGTCGCCTTCGCCTCCCGGTTCGGGCCGCTGGAGGACCACCCGGTGGTCGGGAGCGATCCCGAACACCCCGGTCTGGTCCGCATCTACAAGGACCTGGACAGTACGCCCGAGCACTACGAGAACGCGCTGCACACCGACGGGACCTGGCGGGAGAACCCGTCGATGGGCGCTGTGCTGCGCTGTGTCGAGACACCACCGGTGGGCGGGGACACCATCTGGATCAACATGGCCGAGGCCTACCGCAGGCTGCCGGAGCACATCAAGACACAGATCCGGGGTCTGCGGGCCCGGCACAGCATCGAGGCGTCGTTCGGCGCGGTGATGTCAGAGGAGCGGCGCCACGCGCTGAAGGCCCAGTATCCCGACGCCGAGCACCCGGTGGTGCGGACCCATCCGGAAACGGGCGAGGAGATCCTCTTCGTCAACAGTTTCACCACGCATTTCACCAACTACCACACGCCGCGGAATGTGCGCTTCGGCATCGACTACGCGCCGGGGGCGAGCAACCTGCTGACCTATCTGCTCAGCCAGGCGTCCGTGCCCGAGTACCAGGTCCGCTGGCGCTGGCAGCCGGACAGCTTCGCCATCTGGGACAACCGCTCCACCCAGCACTACGCCGTCCAGGACTACTGGCCGGCCGTCCGGAAGATGGAGCGCAGCGGGATCGTCGGTGACCGGCCGTTCTGATGAGAGCGGTTCTTCCCGGAACGGGCCGGTAACAGAAGACCAGGATCAGAAGACCAGGATGGAGAAGAGGTGGCACCGATGGGTCTTCGCACCACCGCGGTTCCGGCGCCGGGAGGCCGCTCTCCCGCGCCGGCCGTCTCCCGGCGCTACGCCTGGGTCGTTTTCGCCCTGAGTTTCGGACTGCTGCTGTCCGACTACATGTCACGGCAGGTGCTCAACTCGGTCTTCCCGCTGCTGAAAGCGGAATGGGGCCTCACCGACGCGCAACTGGGCTCGCTCAGCGGCGTCGTGGCGCTGGCGGTCGGTGTGCTGACCTTTCCGACGTCCTTCCTGGCGGACCGCTGGGGCCGGGTACGCAGCCTGGTGCTCGCCGCAGTGGTGTGGAGTCTGGCCACACTCGCCTGTGCGGTGGCGGCCGGCTACGGGCAGATGTTTCTCGCCCGGCTGTTCGTCGGCATCGGTGAGGCCGCGTACGGCAGCGTCGGTATCGCGCTCGTCCTCAGCGTCTTCCCGGCCCGGCTCAGGGCCACCCTCTCCGGGGCGTTCATGGGGGGAGGCTCGTTCGGCTCGGTGCTGGGCGTGGCACTCAGCGGTGTGATCGCCCAACACTTCGGCTGGCGCTGGGCGTTCGGCGTCATGGGGTTCTTCGGTCTCGGTCTGGCCGTGGCCTTCGCCGTGGTGGTCACCGAGAGGCGGCTCGACCCGCGGCGGGACGCCACCGCGGGCCGCCCTGAGGAGCAGGCCAAGGTCCGGCTGCGGTCCCTCCTGCCGCAGCTCTTCTCGTCGGTCTCGGTGGTCAGCGCCTACGCAGGCAGCGGTCTCCAGTTGTTCCTGCCGGGGGCACTGCTGGCCTGGCTGCCCAGTTTCTTCAACCGCTACTACCACATGTCCACCGGCCGGGCGGGTGTCACGGCGGGCCTGTTCGCGCTGCTGACCGGGATCGGCATGGTCCTCGGCGGCGTCGTCGCCGACCGTGTCGGGCGGACCCTCCAGATCCGTAAGTGGGCCACAGCGATCGTCTGCAGCCTGCTCTCCCTCGTCCTGCTGTCGGCCGCCTTTGGCGCACCGACCGGGACGGTACAGATGCTGCTGCTGGCGGCCGGATCCCTGGTGTCGGGAGCGACGGCAGGTCCGGCCGCGGCGATGGTGGCCAATCTGACCCCCGGCGCCATCTCCGGTACGGCCTTCGGCACCCTCACGCTGGCGAACAGCCTGCTCGGGCTCGCCCCGGGATCAGCGGTGACCGGCATGGCCGCGGACCGCCTCGGCCTGCTCGACGCGCTGCGGCTGATGCCGCTGGTCGCGGCGGTCGCCGCGCTGTGCTTCGCCGTGGGACGCCGGCACTACGAACGAGACATCATCCGACTGGCCGCGCGCACCACTTCCGCGGCCACCCGAACCACGGCGGTGACCGCATGAGTACCCCCACCGAGGCCACGATCGTGGTCGTACCTGGACTGCGCGACCACGTACCCGACCACTGGCAGACCATCCTGGCCGAGCGGCTCACCGCGGCGGGGCGCACGGTGCTCACCGTCGCACCGCTGACGGAGGACCGGCTCAGCTGCGCGGCCGGGGTCGCGGCACTGGAGGCAGCGGTCGCGGAAGCCCCAGGGCCTGTGGTGCTGGTCGCCCACAGCGCCGGGGTGATGACGACCGTGCACTGGGCGCGGAGCAGCAGCCGTCCCGTCGTGGGCGCGCTGCTCGCGACCCCGCCGGACTTCGACACACCGCTGCCGGAGGGCCACCCGACCCCCGATGTGCTCCGCAGCAACGGCTGGACGCCCGTCCCGCGGGCCGTCCTGCCCTTCCCCAGCGTCGTCGCGGCGAGCAGCGACGACCCGCTGGGCAGGGAGGTGCGCGTCGCCAGGCTCGCCGAGTGCTGGGGCAGCCGCCTCGTCCGGCTCGGCGCGGTCGGGCACCTCAACCCGGGCTCCGGGTACGGCCCGTGGCCCCGGGCCGAGGAACTCATACGCGAGATCGAACAGGGCTGACGCGCACCACACCGCACCGCACGGCATGGCAAAGAACCCACCTGTGTACCCCACCCATGTGTCAAGGGAGCAGCGATGATTGATGACACCGACCTGCTGTGGTCCCCCTCCCAGGCGCAGGCCGAGGCATCCAATGTCGCCGGCTTCATGCGCTGGCTGGACCGGACCAGGGGACTGCGGTTCGCCGACTACCCGGCACTGTGGCGGTGGAGCACCACCGACGTACCCGGGTTCTGGTCGGCCGTATGGGACTACTACGGACTGGCCGCCCGTTCCGCGTACGACACGGTGCTGGCGGACGCGTCGATGCCCACCGCCTCCTGGTTCCCGGGCGCACGTCTGAACTTCGCCGAGCGGTGCCTCGCCGAGCCGTCCGATGAGCGCCCCGCGCTGATCAGCGTCAGCGAGGGTGGCGTACCCGTGGAGACCTCCTGGACACAGCTGCGACGGGAGGTCGCTGCGCTGGCCGGCTCGCTGCGCCGGCTGGGGGTGGAGCCCGGCGACACCGTCGCCGGATATCTTCCGAACACCCCGCACGCCGTGATCGCGGTGCTGGCCGCCGCCGCGGTGGGCGCGGTGTGGACCGTGTGCTCGCCCGACTTCGGTACGCCCAGCGTGCTGGCGCGGCTGCGCCAGGCCCGCCCGACGGTGCTGCTGGCCGTGGACGGTTACCGCCACGGCGGCAAGGAGTACGACCGGCTCCCGGCGGTCGGGGAGATCACGGCCGGGCTGCCCACACTGCGGCATCTGGTGGCCGTCGACCACCTGCGGCCGGCCCCGGCGGGCTCCCGCTGGACGGCCCGGGACGACGTGGCACAGCACAGCTGGTCCGCCCTGCTCGACCGGGACGAACCCCTGGTCTTCGCCGACGTTCCCTTCGACCACCCGTTGTGGACCCTGTGGTCCTCGGGTACCACCGGGCTTCCCAAGGGAATCGTGCAGAGCCACGGCGGCATCGTCGTCGAGCTGCTGAAGGCGCTCGGTCTCGGCGCCGACCTCCGCGCCGACGACCGCTACTTCTTCCACACCTCGACCAGCTGGATGGTCTGGAACTTCATGGTCGCGGGCCTGATGCACGGCTCGACGATCGTCCTCTACGACGGCAGCCCCACCCGGCCCGACGTCAACGGGGTCTGGAGGGTCGCCGAGCAGACCCGGGCGAGCGTGGTCGGCGTGGGGGCGGCCTATCTGATCGCGGGGGAGAAGGCGGACGCGCATCCGGCGGCCGAGCTGGACCTGAGCGGGCTGCGCACCGTCCTCCAGACCGGTTCGTCGCTGCCGCCGAGTACCTGGCACTGGGCGCAGGACCGTCTCGGTCCGGATGTGTGGCTGCAGTCGATCTGCGGCGGTACCGACATCTGCTCGGTGCTCGCCTGCGGCAGCGCGCTGCTTCCGGTCAGGGCCGGCCGGATCCAGTGCCCGGCACTCGGTGTGGCCCTGGACGCCTGGGACGCATCGGGCCGGCAGGTCGTCGGTGAGCAGGGCGAACTGGTGGTGACCGCACCGCTGCCGTCGATGCCGCTGTACTTCGTCGACGACCCGGACGGGGCGCGCTACCGGGCGAGTTACTTCGACATGTACCCCGGTGTGTGGCGGCACGGCGACTGGGTCACCGTCGACCGGGACCTGACGGTCGTGGTGGCGGGCCGCTCGGACTCGACGCTCAACCGGATGGGCGTACGGATGGGCTCGGCCGACATCTACGCCGTCGTGGAGCGGTTTCCCCAAGTCGCCGACAGCCTGGTGATCGGGGCGGAGATGCCGGACGGCCGGTACTTCATGCCGCTGTTCGTGGCCCTCGGGGACGGCGCGGTGCTCGACGACGGGCTGCGCGCACTGATCGCCGGGACCATCCGCAGCGAGCTGTCGCCGCGCCATGTGCCGGACGCCATCACCGAGGTACCCGCGTTGCCTCGCACCCTGACAGGCAAGCGGCTTGAGGTTCCGGTGAAACGGATCATCCAGGGCGCCGACGCCGCCGAGGTGAGCAGCGCAGGGGCCATCACCCATCCCGAGATGATGAGTTGGTTCGCTGCCTTCGCCGCCTCGTCCCGGTAGACACGGCCTTCCGCCGTCGGGTGTGGCCTTCCGCAGTCGTGCGTCCCAGCCCTTACGTCAGGACGGGCAACGACACCAGCCCGCGCACCAGTCGGGTGCGTCGCCACTCCAGCCGGCCGGGCTGTTCGGCGAGTCGGATCCCGGGGAAGCGGGCCAGGACCGCCCGGAAGGCGATGTCGGCTTCGGCCTTGGCCAGGGGAGCGCCTACGCAGCGGTGGATACCGTGACCGAAGCTGAGATGCGCGGCGGCGTCACGGTCCACGTCGAGCCGGTCGGGCGAAGGGAACCGGCCCGGGTCACGGTTGGCGGCCCCGAGCGCGACCAGTACGGGGACACCGGACGGGATGTCGGTGCCGCCGAGGGTGACGGCCTCCGTGGTGAACCGGAAGGTGGCGGTGCTGACGGGGGAGTCGAACCGGAGCAGCTCGTCCAAGGCGCCGGGGATGTCGTCCGGGTTCCTCCGGAGGCGGTCCAGCTCGTCCGGGTGCTGGAGCAGTGCCAGGGCGGCGTTGCCGAGGAAGTTGGTGGTGGTCTCGTGCCCGGCCACGAGCAGCAGTACCGCGAGGGAGACCAGCTCTTCCTCGCTCAGCCGGTCGTCCCCGTCACGGGCCGCGACGAGCCGGTCGAGAAGAGAACCGCCGGGGTTCAGGCGCTTGGCGGCGATGAGGCTCGTCAGGTAGCCGGCCAGGGCATGCGAAGCCGTGTCGATGACGTCGGGCCTGCCTGCCGCGAACAGCTCACCGGACCAGCGCCGGATGGCGGGCCGGTCCTCGTCCGGGACGCCGAGCAGTTCACAGATCACGATGACCGGCAGCGGCACCGCCAGCCCGGCCACGAAGTCGGACCGCTCGCCGTCGGGCCACTGATCCAGCAGTTCGCCGGTGACCCGGGCAATGAACGGGCGCAGCTCTGTCACGGCCCCCGTGGTGAAGGCTCTGGTGACCAGTCTGCGCAGCCGGGTGTGCTGGGGCGGGTCGTTGGCCAGCATGTTGTGTGCCACCGCGGGGTGAAGGCGACGCCGTGACCCTTTACCCGCGAAGAAGGCGGCGGTGTCCTTCGAGAGCCGCGGGTCGGCAAGGGCCTCCCTGGCTTCCGCGTAACCGGTGATCAGGTAGCTGCTGTGCCCGCCGGGGCCGGTGGGCACGGACTGCACCGGGCATACGGACCGCATGGCCGCGTAGGTGGGGTAGGGGTCCTGGAGGAAGCGGGGGTCCTGAGTCGGGTCGGTCATGTTCTCAGTCTCCAACTGGCTCCGGCCGGCCCGTGAGGGCGCACCGGAGCGGCTGGGCGCGCCGCTGTCCGGGCGCCGATACGGCAGTGGCCCTACGCGGGTCCCTCCAGCTGCTCGATGCCGTGATTGAACTCGACCATCATCGTGAGGAACTGCTGGGTCTGTGCTTCGCTCCAGCCCGCCGCCTCGATCAGCCTGGCGGTTCCCGCCCGGCTGATCGCCCTGTCCGCCTCCAGGCGTTCCAGGCCGAGTGGGGTGGGCCGGAATGTGCGTGCGGCCCCTCGGGCGGGGGCGGGGATGTGCTCGACCAGGCCGTGCCGGAGCATGGCGCTCATCTGGCGGTTGATGGTGGATACGTCCGCCTGGAAGGTGTGCGCCAGCTCCTTGAGCGTGAGCGGTTCGCCGGTCTCCAGCCGCGTGAGGAGAACGTAGGCCGAGCGGTCCAGGCTCTGCCCGATGCGTGGGCCACGCGAGGCAATGAAATGCCGGGACAACAGAGTCAGTTCTCGTTCCAGGTCGCCGAGGCGGCGCTCCTGCTTGCTCGGCTCCTTCATCGCTTCCGGTGCCCTTCCTCTCGTCCCGCTCCGCCGGTGTCCATGGCCGTGCTCCGCCCCGGCGCCTTGCTCCGGTGCCGTTGCACAGGCTACCGTGTGTATGTAACATGCACATCATGTGGGGTCGCCGTGTCCGTGGAGGACCGTGCCGGAGACCCGGCCGGGCCTGCCGAAGGCGCCGTGGCGCGCGGGGCACCGGGCGCCGAGTGGCTCGCGCTGGTGCGGCCTTTCCGGTGCTCGGCCGCCGGCTGAGCACGTACTCCATGGCCCCTGCACCACTCCGCCCGCACGTGGACTCCGTCTCAGCAAGGAAGTAACCCCATGGAACGCCTCAAGGACAAGGTCGCGGTGGTCACCGGTGCCGGCAGCGGCATCGGCCGTGCGGCGGCGGAGCTCATGAGCCGGGAAGGCGCACGGGTGGTGGTCGCCGACTACGACACCGCGGCGGCCGCGGAGTCGGCGGCGCTCATCGAGAAGGCCGGCGGCCTGGCCCTGCCCGTCACGGTGGATGTCACCGACGAGAGCTCGATCGCGGACATGATCGCCGGGACCGTCAGGGAGTTCGGCGCCCTGAACGTCCTCTGCAACCACGTGGGCGGGACCGATCCGCGAACCGACCTCGACCTGCTGCGCATGGACATGGAGGAGTTCCACCGGGCGGTCGCCCGCAACGTGACCAGTACGCTCCTCGGCGCGCGGCACGCGATCCCCCACATGATCCGGGCCGGCGGCGGTTCGGTCATCAACACCGCCTCGGTCGCAGCACTCGTCGGTGACGTCCTGCAGACGTCCTACGGGGCGGTCAAGGCAGCGGTGGTCAGTATCACCAAGTCCATCGCCGTGCAGTACGGGCCACAGAACGTACGGTGCAACGCTGTCGCCCCCGGGGCCGTCATGACACCGGCGCTGGAGAACAACCTGCCGGCGGGCGTCATCGAGAGCCTGAAGAAGGGCAATGCCCTGCCCTGCCTCGGCGCCCCCGAGGACATCGGTCACGCCATGGTGTTCCTCGCTTCCGACGAGTCCCGCTACCTCACCGGCCAACTGCTGGTCGTCGACGGGGGGATGACCATGCAGTCATCGGCCGCACCCGGGCGGCGGGCCCAGCTCCCCGCTTGAGCCCGCATCCGGAGCACCCCGTATCCCCAGCACCTCCGAATCGCAGGCAGCCACGCAGGCGGTCACGCAGTCAATCGCCCAGGCCATCACACTGGCCAGCACGGAAGGAACCACGTCATGAGTTCTCGCACCTTGGACGGAAAGTCGGCCATCGTCACCGGGGGCGCCTCCGGTATCGGCGGCGCCATCACGAAACTGTTCGTCGCGCGCGGGGCCCGGGTCGTCGTCGTCGACCTGCAGGAGGAGGCCGGCGAGGCGCTCGCCCGTGAGCTGGGTGACGCCGTGGTCTTCCAGCGGGGCGACGTCTCCGACCGGAACGTGGCCGATACGGCCGTGGCTTCGGCCGTTGAGCGCTTCGGGTCTCTGGACGTACTGGTGAACAACGCGAGTGTGTCGCGCCAGAAGCCCTTCGAGGAGCAGACGGACGACGACTGGAACCTCGCGATGGACACCGGTCTGTACGCCACTCGCAACTTCATGCTGGCCGCCCTGCCGGAACTCAAGAAGACCGGCAACGCCTGCGTCATCAACTTCGGCTCCGGTGCCGGCTTGAACGGCCAGCCGAACCAGGCGTCGTACGCGGCGACGAAGGAAGCGATCCGCGGCTTGAGCCGCGTGGCCGCCAATGAGTGGGCGGAGTTCAACATCCGGGTCAACGTGGTCTGCCCGATGGCCCTGACCGCCGGTGTGGTCCAGTGGGCGCAGGCGCGCCCCGAGCAGTACGCGCAGTCCGCGGCCGCGGTCCCGTTGGGCCGCTTCGGCGACCCCGACCGCGATGTCGCGCCCATTGTCGCGTTCCTCGCCAGTGACGACGCGCGCTACATGACCGGACAGACCGTGATGGCCGACGGGGGCGCGGTCAAACTCCGCTGAGAGTGCTCGCGGTTCCGGGACCTGGGGCGGGGCGGGTCGTCGCTCTGTCCCGGAGACGGTCCGCCGTCCCCGGTCGGCTGCGAGAGGCAGTCGCCCATGGACGCTTCCAGCGGGCGCGTGAGGACGTAGGCGATCCAGAAGCTCCATACGGCCTCCCGGCCCGCAGTGTCGATGCTGTGAATGGAGAGCGTACGTTCGGCCCTGAACCAGGCGACGAACACCACCGCGAGCACCACGGCGAACACAGCGGTGGTGTCCTGCAGCGGCACCCCGGGCTGTCGGTCCGTCTCGCCGACCGTCGTGCAGAGCACTTTGATCACCCAGAAGTAGACGGTGACCCCGGGAACCTTGTTCCGGCGCAGACCGTGACCACGGACCGCACCGGGGTCGCCGTACGTATCGGATGTCATGCCGCCAGACCGTGCCGCCGGGAACCTGAACACATCCTGAGCGCTTCCCCTGCGTACGAAGCAGCGATTCGGCGGAGCCGCCTCACCGCAGCGCGTCGAGCCGTCCGCGTATCCGGGCCACGCGCTCATGCACCGGCCGACGGGCGAGAGCGGTGACGGGGCCGGTCAGCTCGCGCAGGAAGGCGCTGTCCTCAGGATCGACCGTTGCGACATCCTTGGCGTGCACGATCACCGGGAACCCGGCCAGGGCCGGGTCGTCCGGAGTGAGCGCCGCAACGGACGGTGGCGGCCCGCCATCGAAGTGGTCCGGCCCGACCGGCCCGACCGGCGGCCCGACCGGCCCGGGCAACGGCTCCTCCAGCAGTACGACGCTGTCGCCGGCGCGCCCCAACTCCTTGATCAGTTCGAGTTCCTGCAGCAGTGCGGGGGTCTTCTCCGCCGCCCAGACGACGACACGCTCGGCGAGGACGATGAGGGCACGGACTACGGCCGGCCAGCCGTCGTCGGGCAGATACAGGAACCGCTGCAGTCGGGTCGAGATGCCGAGCAGGGACGCCATCTGACGGTCGATCCCCAATGCGGCCGCCTCGGTGTTGGCGACCTGCACGACATCAGTGATCTCGGCCATCCGGTTCAGTACGCGCAGGCCGTCCGTACAACGGATGATCCGGGCATACCCGTCCGGATCGCCCTGCCCCACCACCGGATTGGGCTGCGAGCCCACGAACGAGGTCTCGGTGAGGTCGAAGTTGCGCAGCAGCAGAATGGTGGGATCTCCCGAGCACGCCGACCGCCGTACGAGGTTCGTCGTCGCGCGATGGATCCGACCGGCCAGCTGAATGGAACGCACGTCGTAGTCCCGCGGGACGCCGACGAGCCCCTCCGGGTCGTAACGCCCTGTTCGGCGGGCCGCCCGCATCATCGCGTCCAGGTATCCGGTCCTGAACTCCGGATCCGGGATTCGCACTGTTTCCAGTACGTCCAGCGCATGCCTGGCGATCTGGACATGCTCGCTCAGCTTGCTGTTCCCGGGATCAGCGGCGTCCGCCGCGAACAATTCGATGATGCGCGCGTAGGTCCGCCCTGCGGCCGGTTCTTCGCCGATTTCCAGGCAGTTGATGGCCTTGTTGACCAGGGTGGCGGCGACATTCACGCGTAGCCAGGCTTCGCCGCTCGACTGCCAGCGCTCGATGATCTCGTCGCAGACGTCGATACTCGCCTGTGTGCGCTGCTGGTTGTTGTGCGTATCCCTGCCGATGACGAGGAGCGTGCTGAGGTCCATGAGCGCCTTGCAGCTCAGCCATTGCGTCTCCGTGTCTCCCCCCTGGGGGATCAACTCGACCATCCGCCTCAGTGACGTGGTCGCGTGCGCATGCAGCTCGGGCACCAGGGCCGCGTCACGGTAGAGGGCGGTCGCCCCCGAGACCGTCCGCCGGGCGAGGCTGTCGCCACGCGGTGCGTACAGGCCGACCAGCCAGTCGGTCAGAATCAGCGAGTCGTCGAACCGGCCGAGTGAGACGCAGCGCTCGATCGTCGCGCCCACGGTCATACAGTGCGCCAGATCCTCATCGGGCGCCTGCCCGAGCTGCTGAGCGAGCGCCGGAAGGGTGCGCATCAGCCAGACACGGAAGTCCGCGTCCGCAGCCGCCCGGCTGGTCGCATGCCGACGCGCCACATCCCAGCGGGCCAGGATGTTGTCCGCGGTTGTTTCCCCATCCATGTCGGGCACGAGACCAACTCTTCTCCGGGCCGGGCGGCCTGAGAGCCCTTCACTCTCGGGTCACCCGGCCCAGGATGGCGCAGATGCCCACCGGCGGCAGGTCTTTGCGCCCGTCGTCGCGGCTCTCCCCGGGCCGCCGACCGCCGCGCCCACTCCCGTCGGTTGCTTCAGTCCTTGATCTCGCAGATCATGGCGCCTGATGAGATGGAGGCGCCGATCTCGGCGGTGAGGCCCTTGATGGTGCCGGAGCGGTGGGCGTTGAGCGGCTGTTCCATCTTCATTGCTTCGAGGACG
>NZ_JAAGLN010000148.1 GCF_010548145.1 Streptomyces sp. SID10853 | reverse complement strand
GCCTGCTCGGCGGCCCGGTGCAGCACGGCGGCGCACAGCTCGGACGTGGCCGGGTGGTCGGGGTGCGCCTTGACGACGACCGGGCAGCCGGCCGCGAGCGCGCTGGCGGTGTCGCCGCCGGGCACCGAGAAGGCCAGCGGGAAGTTGCTCGCCGCGTACACCGCGACGACGCCCAGCGGCAGCTTGTAGCGGCGCAGGTCGGGCCGGGGCGGAACCGCGCCGGCGTCCGGGTGGTCGATACGGATGTCCAGGAAGGAACCCTCGTCGATCACATCGGCGAACGCCCTGAACTGCGCCGTGGTGCGGGCCAGTTCACCGGTGAGCCGGCCGGGGCCGAGCGCGGTCTCGGCGTCGGCCGCCTCGATGACGTGGGGGCCGGCCTCGTCGAGCAGGTCGGCGGCCGTACGCAGCAGGGCCGCCCGCACTCTGCGGTCGGCGAGCGAGGCACGTGCGGCGTGGGCGGCGCGGACCACCTGGTCCACCTCACCCGTCGTGGCCTCCAGCGCAACCTGCTCGCGCTGCTTCCCGGTTCGGGGGTCGACACTCCAGACTGGTGTTGCTGCCACCGCGAACGTCCTTCCAGATCCACTGCCGCAAACCACTGCCGCACAACGAGTTGTTCGGTAAAGTTGTTCGGTATTCTGAACACAGTTCCTGATGATGAATTTCTCCTGGGAACTCTAATAACGCGCGTTCAGCATTGACAAGAGGGGCAAGGTCGAATGTCGACTGCCGAGACAGCAGGTGGGGCGCAGGTCAAGTCCGCGGTGCGGACGGTGGAGTTGCTCGAGTACTTCGCCGGGCGCCCCGGCATGCACTCGCTCGCAGCCGTCCAGGAGGCGGTCGGATATCCCAAGTCCAGCCTCTACATGCTGCTGCGTACGCTGGTGGAACTCGGCTGGGTGGAGACCGACGCGACCGGCACCCGGTACGGCATCGGGGTCCGCGCCCTGCTGGTCGGCACGTCGTACATCGACGGCGACGAGGTCGTCGCCGCGGCCCGCACCACCCTGGACCGGCTCTCCGACGACACGACGGAGACCATCCACCTCGCCCGGCTCGACGGGACCAATGTCGTCTATCTGGCCACCCGGCAGTCGCAGCACTATCTGCGCCCGTTCACCCGGGTCGGCCGCAGGCTCCCCGCGCACTCGACCTCGCTGGGCAAGGCGCTGCTCGCCACCCACAGCGACGAGCAGGTCCGCAAAATGCTGCCGGAGACCCTGCCGCAGCTCACCGAGCACACCATCACCGACCGCGAGAAGCTCATCGACGAGCTGCGCCTGGTCCGCGAGCAGGGGTACGCCGTGGACCGCGAGGAGAACACGCTGGGGTTGCGCTGCTTCGGCGTCGCGATCCCGTACCGCACACCGGCCCGTGACGCCATCAGCTGCTCGGTGCCGGTGGCCCGGCTCACCCCCGGCCATGAGCAGATGGTCAAGGACGCGCTCTTCGACGCCCGCGACCGGCTGACGCTGGCCACCCGCCGGCTCTGACCCCACGGCCCGCGGGCTCTGCCTCCCACAGCCCGCCGGCTCTGGACCTCACGGCCCGGCGGCTGCGGGAAGCACCCGGACCGGACCCGGCGCAGATGAGAGAACGCTGAGAAATCAGCCTGCAGGGAACGGGCCGGCCCGTTCCGCTCGTCCTCCTACGGGATGAACAAGACACTCAGGCGCGCCTCGGTCTTCTGCCTGCTCCTGGTCCTCGCCCTGCTCGCGCGGGCGACCTGGGTGCAGGCGTACGAGAGCCAGGCCCTCGCGGACAACAAGAACAACCGGCGGACCACGATCGCGCAGTACGCGAATCCGCTGGGCGACATCATCGTGGGAGGCAAGTCGGTCACCGGATCGAAGAGGACGGACAGCGGCGACCTCGCCTACCGGCGCACCTACACCGACGGGGACCTGTACTCGGCCGTGACCGGCTACAGCTCGCAGGCGTACGGCTCGACGCAGCTCGAAGGGATCTACAGCGACGTCCTGGACGGCACGGACAACCGGCTGAAGAACCCGGTCGACGCGCTGACCGGCAAGCAGACCGCCCCGGGCGACGTCCTGACGACCATCGACCCCTCCGTGCAGAAGGCCGGATACGAAGCGCTCGGCACCAAGAAGGGCGCCGCTGTCGCCATCGACCCGAAGACCGGCGAGATCCTGGGGATGGTCTCGACCCCGTCCTACGACCCGTCGAAGATCAGCGGGACGACGGACGGCGACGCCTGGAAGCAGCTGACCGGGGACAAGGACCAGCCGATGCTCAACCGTGCGCTGCGCGAGCCGCTGCCCCCGGGGTCGACCTTCAAGCTGGTGGTCGCGTCGGCCGCGCTGGAGGACGGGCTCTTCTCCTCGATCGACCAGAAGACCGACAGCCCCGACCCGTACCGGCTCCCCGGCACGGTCAGGGACCTCGGGAACGAGAGCGCGTCCGACCCCTGCAAGGACGCGACGCTCCGTGCCGCCCTCGAATACTCCTGCAACACCGTCTTCGCCAAGCTGGCCGACGATCTGGGCCAGGACAAGGTGCGGGCCATGGCGGAGAAGTTCGGCTTCAACGACACCAAGCAGGACGTGCCGGTGCGCGCGTGGGCGAGCAACTACCCCTCGCACATGAACAAGGCGGAGACGGCGCTGAGCGGCATCGGGCAGTTCGATGTGACGGCCACCCCGCTCCAGATGGCGATGGTGACGTCCGCCCTGGCCAACGGCGGGGTGATGGCCACCCCGCACATGGTCTCCAAGGTGACGGACGGCGACGGCAACACCCTCCAGTCCTACGACAAGGAACCGTCCAAGCGGATCGTCTCGGCGTCCACGGCCTCCCAGCTGCAGAGCGCGATGCAGACCGTCGTCGAGCAGGGCACGGGGTCGAGCGCGAAGGTGCCCGGCGCGGTGGTCGGTGGCAAGACCGGCACGGCGCAGCACGGGGTGGACAACGACAAGGCGCCGTACGCCTGGTTCACCTCGTACGCGAAGGACAAGTCGACCGGCAAGGAGGTGGCTGTCGCGGTGCTCATCGAGGACTCGGACGCGGCCCGTGCGGAGGTCAGCGGCAACGGCCTCGCGGGGCCGGTCGCCCAGAAGATGATGGCGGCGGCGCTGAACAAGTAGCCGGAGGCGGGAAAGAGGGAGCCGAAGCCGGAGAGGGAGCCGTCCGGTGATCCATTACGGCCCGCGGCGGGCGCTTCGGGCCGTAGGGTGCCGCCATGGTCATACGACTGCCCCGCTCCCCGTCCGGCTGGACCATGGCCGTCTTCGGCGTCCTCGCCACCCTGCTGGGGGCCGTGGGCCTGGTCTCCCCCGAAGCGCTGCTGAAGGCCCTGGGCTTCGCGGCCCCCGCGTCCGGCCGCCCGGCGTCCGACTACACCCGGACCTTCATCACGGCCTCGTCGATGGCCGCGGTGAACATGGGCGTGTACTACATGCTGGCTGCGGCCGCCGACTGGCGGGCCTTCTTCCGCTGGACGGTGCCGTTCCGGCTGCTGACCTTCGCGGTCTTCACCACGGCCGTCGTGTCCGGCCGGGCGCCGTCCGGGTTCATCGGCGTGGGTCTGTGGGAGGGGATCGGCGCGGTCGCGACGGGGGTGGCACTGCGGTACGACAAGCCGCCGGAGGAGCGGACCGAGGCTGCCTCTCCTCCGGCGGGCGGTCAGCGCGGTGCCGGGCCGGTCACGGCAGGAAGTACATCGGGTTCGGGATCTTGTACGTCTTGTCGGCATAGCCACCGCTGAGGTCGGAGTACTGGTCCCCGAAGTTGGCGACGATGTTGTAGCCGAGCGACTCGATGTGCTTCCTGGTGCCGGCCTTGAACTGGACCGTGGTGCAGGTCCACTCGGGCTTCGCGCAGCTCAGGTAGGACGGCGCCGCGGTCGGGTCCTTGAGGTAGAAGTGGGACCTGTCCACCGGCACCTGGTATCCGGCCCTGGTGAGGTTGGTGGCCGAAGCGGTGCGCTGCGACTCGTCGCGTCCGGTCAGGAAGAAGACCGTGACGCCCTTCTCCGCGGCGTAGTTGACGACGTCGGGCATGCCGAAGACGGCGATGGAACGCGCGCTCTGGACGTAGTCGTTGAAGGCGGTCGCGTTGTAGGCGAAGCCGTACTTCTTCTCCCAGTCGTAGGTGAGCAGCGTCGTGTCGTCCACGTCGAGGACGATCGCGGGCCTGCGGCCGTGCCCGTTGCGGTGGGCGGCCTCGGCGATCTGCCGCTTCGCCCGTGCCTCGATGCCCCGGACCTGCTTGGCGTAATTGCTCTTCGGGGACGCCTGATAGGCACCCGACGCGTCGGCCGTACCGCCGTAGTAGGCGTTGATGCTGTCTTCGACCTTGGTGACGTTCGGGATCTCCCGGTCCGTGCGCGGCACGGAGTTGTCGGCCGTGGCGACGCCGATGCCGTAGAGGGCACTGCCGGCCGCGGCGAGCGCGACCGTACAGGCGGAGATCCTGGCGAGTCTGGAGGGCATACGCGTGTACTCCGGTTCTGGTGGTGACGGACTGCAGGTCACTGGTTGTCTACGCGCATCACATGGCGCGCACAAGGCTCTTTGCGGATCTGTTGCGGAGAAACCCGGGGAACCGCGGGAAACCGCGGGAAACGCGGTTGCGGTGTGCGGGGCACGGCTGTTGGGTGGCCGGATGGATCTGGAAGCGGTACGGGCGGCGTTCGACCTCCGGATGCGGCGGGATGCGCCGCCGGACGGCCCCGGCAGCGTGGTCGAGCGCGTCGGAGAGGTCGTACGGCAGACCGGCCCCGACGCCGGCAGCTGGAACGGCGTGGTCTGGTCGGACCTCGACGAGGCCACAGCCGACGCGGCGATCGCCGGGGAGGTACGCCATTTCACCGCGCTGAACCGCGAGTTCGAGTGGAAGCTGTACGCCCACGACCGCCCGGCCGATCTGGCGGACCGGCTCGTGGCAGCCGGGTTCACCCCCGAACCACCGGAGACGCTGATGGTCGCCGAGGTCCAGGGGCTGTCGACCGGGGTACGGCTGCCCGCGGGGGTCGAGCTGCACCGGGTGACCGACGCGGCCGGGGTGGCCCTGATGGCACGCGCGCACGAGGCGGCGTTCGGCGAGGACGGCTCGCGGATCCACCACCAGGTGCTGACACGGCTGACCGACGACCCGGATTCACTGGTCGCGGTGGTCGCGATGGCCGGTGACGAACCCGTCAGCGCGGCGCGGATGGAGTTCCATCCGGGCGCCGGGTTCGCGAGCCTCTGGGGCGGCGGCACGGCCCCGGCATGGCGCGGCCGCGGCATCTACCGCGCCCTGGTCGCGTACCGCGCGGGCATCGCGGCCGCGCGCGGCATCCCCCTCCCCCAGGTCGACGCGTCCGACGACAGCCGCCCGATCCTCCGGCGACTCGGCTTCGCCGCGCTCACCACCACAACGCCCTTCGTGTACGGGTAGGGGCGGGGCAGGGGCCCGTACCGGGCGGGGCAGTCGGTGTGCGGGGCACGGGGGCTGCCGTTCAGCCGGCCCCGCCGTCTGCTGCGCCCAGCCGTCAGCCGCGCTCTGCCGTCAGCCGTGCCCCGCGTGGCGGGCCGCGTCACGGCCGGGTGGGGCCCCGAACTCCTTGCGGTACTCACGGCTGAACTGGGACGGGCTTCCGTAGCCGACCCGGTGGCCGATCGCCGCCACGTCCACCGGCGGCCCGGTCATGAGCAGGGCGCGCGCCTCCCGAAGCCGGATCTGCCGCTGGAACTGGATCGGTGTCATCGAGGTCGCGGCGCGGAAGTGCCGGTGGAAGGCCGACGGACTCATATGGGCCAGCCCGGCGAGGTCCGCGACGCGCAGCGGCTCGTCGTGGTGCCGGCGGATCCAGCGGATCGCGCGGGAGATGCGCGCGATGCTGCTGTTGGCGAGCCCGATCTGGCGGACCAGCGCGCCCTGTTCACCGGTGATGAGGCGCCACAGGATCTCCCGTTCGATGCCGGGTGCGAGCACCCGGAGATCGTCCGGGCGGCCGAGCAGGCGCAGCAGCCGGACGATCGGATCGAGCAGTCCGGCCGTCGCGTCGCTGACCGCGAGGCCCGCGGAGGCGGGCGGCTTCGCGGTGTCCGCCGCTTCCAGGAGCAGTGGTGCGATCGCCACCGGGTCCAGCGTCATGCTGAAGACGACGAAGGGTTCGTCCCGGTCGGCCTCCAGCGCCTGCCCGGTCACCGGCAGGTCGACCGGGACGACGCAGTACTGCCCGGCGCGGTAGTCGTGGGGCACACCGTTCAGCACCGTGCGCTTGACGCCCTGGCCGACCACCGCGAGGGACGGTTCCGTCATCGCGCTCACCGGGAGCGTGGGCTGGTCCGCGTACGTGATGAACACCCCGTCCAGGACCGTCGTCTTGCGCTGCGGGCCGCCGCCCGCATGGCGGACGATCAGTGTCCGCAGCTCGGCGAGAAGCTCGGCGGCGCGCGCTGCGGACTCGGGTGGGGGTGCCGGGTCTGTCATGGCGCGATACGAGCACTCTCAGCAGGATCGTGCAAGCGGGCGGCAGGAATCGTCTACCGGCGGGGCTGTCCTGCGTGGTGGGCTTGCAGGAATCTGCAGGACCGAGCGCCGGAGGCGGCACGTCATGAATCGCAGGACCCTCGGGGCAACCGGAATATCCGTCAGCGAGTTCGCACTCGGCGCGATGATGTTCGGAAGCCTGGGCAACCCGGATCGCCGGGACGCGGCCCGGATCATCCACACCGCGCTCGACGCCGGGATCAACGTCATCGACACGGCCGACGTCTACTCCAGGGGCGAGTCCGAGGAGATCGTCGGCGAGGCCATCAAGGGCCGCCGGGACGGTCTCGTCGTGGCGACCAAGTTCGGACGGCCGATGGGTGACGACCCCAACCAGCGGGGTGGCTCACGGAGATGGATCGTCCGCGCTGTCGAGGACAGCCTCCGCCGGCTCGGTACGGACTACATCGACCTGTACCAGATGCACCGGCCCGACCACGGGACCGGCATCGAGGAGACGCTCTCGGCGCTGTCCGGCCTCGTGGAGGCAGGCAAGATCCGGGCGTTCGGGTCGTCCATGTTCCCGGCGGAGACGATGGTCGAGGCCCAGTGGGCCGCGGAGCGGCGCGGCTCCCACCGGTTCCTGACCGAGCAGCCCATGTACTCCCTCTTCACCCGCAGACCCGAGGCCGCCGTGCTCCCGACAGCTCAGCGCCACGGACTGGGCGTGCTCACCTTCGGTCCGCTGAACAGCGGCTGGCTCTCCGGGCGGGCGGACCTCCCGTCCACCCACCGGGCCAGGCTGATGTCGTCCGCCCTCCCTTCGCACTACGACCCGTCCACTCCGACCGGCAGGCTGAAGGCCGAAGCACTCGCGAAGCTCACCGTTCTCGCCGACGAGGCGGGCATGACGCTGCCGCAGCTCGCGATCGCCTTCGTCCGCGCGCATCCGGCGGTCACCTCGGTGCTGATCGGCCCGCGCACCCAGGAGCAGCTGGACGGGCTGCTCACCGCCGCCGGTATCGACCTGCCGGACGAGATCCTGGACCGCATCGACGAGATCGTCCCGCCGGGAACCGACCTCGACCCGGCGGACAACTACGCGGCCGCGCCCCGCGCGATCGAGGACGCGAGGCTGCGGCGCAGGCCGGAGCGCGGCCACCAGGGCCCGGTCCGGTGAGACACACCGGGCCTGCCGGGCCCTGCGGTCGGCTCCCGCCCACCGCAGGGCAACGGGTCAGCTGATGCTGAACTGGCCGGTGAACGCGGCGTTCCGGACGCCGCCGAACGGGGCTCCGACGGTGCACTTGCCCGCTCCGCCGAAGAGTTCGGTGGTGAACTCGCCGCTGAAGCTCTGCCCCTCGAACCTCCCCTGCCGCACATATCCGCTGACAGTTGCGGTGTTGAGGACGGTGCGGTCGATCCTGAGCTCGACCTGGCTGGTCAGCCTGGTCCCGTCGTCCAGGATCCATTCGATCGTCCCCGAGCCGCTGCCGGTGCCGAACCCGCCGGCCACACAGCTGACGATCACGCCCTGGAAACCGGCGGAGATCCTCGCCTCGCGCACGCCGAGGCCGCTGTTGTCCGCGCACCGGGAGTTCTCGCCCTGGTACGTGACGTGCTGGGACAGCGGGAAGAGCTGGACGCCGGGTGAGAAGTGGGTCTCCCCGGCGGCGGAACACGAAATGGAGACATTGGGGGCCGCCTGAGCCGCCGCCGGGCTGCCGACGGCGAGTCCGACGGCCATGGCGGCGACGGAGAGGGCGAGGGACGCCCGGCGGGTGATGACCGAAGCCCTGTCACGGGCCCTGCCACGGATGGAGAGCGGTGAATTCATCGGAGCCAGCCTTTCGTGTGCACGACGAACAGCGGCGCCGCGGGCGAGCGCGGCACCATGCCGGCCGCTGCCCGGTTCGTACGGCGTCGCCGTTCCGGAGTGGGACGCCTCTCACGATGGATGGTTACTCAGAGCAAGGTCAATATGACAAATGGAAGTTGATGGCCGGTTCCTCCGAACGGGTGATGTGCGCTCTCCGCAAACCTGGTCTGGCCAGCGCAGATGGCTACCTGGGAGCACGGGTGGACCCTGCTGCACCGATATGGCTCACTCGCGCCGACCGTGTGCGCCGTGTGCGCTCCGTAACCGCCGGAGCGGTCCGGGCACCCGAGCCCCCTGCGGTGCCACCCGCTCCCCCGACTTCGACCCCGACCCCGCCCCCGGCCCAGGACCAGGCCCAGGCCCCGGCTCAGATCAGCGCGGCCCGTACGAGCGCGAGGTCGGCGTCGGACGCCAGCCCGGCGTGGTACAGCCGCAGTTCGGTCGCCCCGAGGCCCGCCGCGCGGGCGGCGTCCTCGGCCAGGGTGGCGGGGCTGCCGCCCATGCCGGAGACGACGGTGAGATTGGCCGCGAGCACCGAGCGCTCCGTGCGGTGCACGGCGAAGGGGGCCAGCAGGGTGGGCCCGCCGGTGCACGGCACGACCACGCCGTCGGCGACTCCGAGGATGTGCTCCGGGTCCACGCCCGCGTTCGCACCGCAGTGGTGGACTGCCGGGTCGGCGTGCAGCAGCACCTGGAAGCCGGGGGGCGCCGCGGCCCGTACCGCTGCGACCGCACGCTCCTGGAGTGTCGCAGCGGTACGGGTACGCCACTGGAGCACGGCGGCCGCGGTGTCCGCCCCCAGCAGCCTCTCCACCGCCGAGCCGCCCGCGTCGGGCGTCCCGCCGGTCCACGCCGGCTCCAGCGCCCGGCGCACGGCCGCGCTCAACTCGTCGGCGTCCAGGCCGAGTCCGCCGTACCCCCGCGCGCAGTCCGGGCAGAAACAGAGCGACATCAGATACTGGCCCGCGTCGCCGAGCCCCACTCCGGCGATCTTGTCGTGGGCGTGCAGATGGGCGAGGCCGTACCAGCCGAGCGACTCCAGTTCGGTGCCGTCGGATCCGGGGCGCACCGCGGCCTCCGCGGCCAGATCGGTGAGGTAGGCGCGGGTGGCGGGCTGGGCGATGCAGGGCGCCCAGGGGTAACGGTCGCCGTAGGCGTTGACCACCGAGGTCTCCGGATGCTCGGCGCCCAGGCGGGAGTTGTGCGCCAGGACCACCCAGGTGTGGACCTCCAGGCCGGCGGCGGCCAGCGCGGCGGCGGCCTCTCCGTACGGATCGGGGGTGGCGGCCCAGGACCCGGCCTCGTAAGGACGCAGCTGCCGGCCGGCCCACCGCTCCCGCGACGGCGGGTAGAGCACGGACGCGTGTCCCGCGGTGACGATCCGGTGGCGGGGGTGGCGTGGCGTCAGCGCGCGGGTCGAGTGGTAGGCGGAGGCGAGGGTGACCTGCTGGACGCCGAGGTCCGCGACGCGGCGCGCGGCGTCCGGGTCGCCGACGACGTCCCACGGATAGAGGAAGGCCGAGGTCTTCACGCCCGCTCCCCCGCTCCGGCCGCGCCCGCCACGCCCGCCGTGCCCGCCGGGAGAGCCAGCGCCGCCCGGCCCCGCTCGATGACGGCGGCCAGCCGCGCGATGTGCTCGGAAGACGGTTCACCGAGCGGCGGGCGGACCTCGCCGACGTCCAGGCCGCCGAGCCGCACCCCTGCCTTGATCAGCGACACCGCGTATCCGCGCCGCTGGTTGCGCAGCTCGACGAGCGGCCGGTAGAAGGCGTCGAGCAGCCGGTTGGCCGTCGTGTCGTCGCCCGAGCGCAGGGCGCGGTAGAAGGCGAGCGCGATGTCCGGGGCGAAGCAGAAGGCCGCTGACGAGTAGAGCGTGACGCCGATGGCGCGGTAGGAGAGCGCGGTGAGTTCGGCGGTGGGCAGCCCGTTGAAGTAGAGGAAGTCCCGGCCGGGCAGCTCGGTGCGGACCGCGCTGATGATGCGCTGCAGCAGATCGAGGTCGCCGTGCCCGTCCTTGAGCCCGATGATCCCGTCGACCTGGGCCAGTGCCACCACCGTCTCGGGTGTGAACACCGCGTTGTCGCGCTGGTAGACGATGACGTCGAGCGAGGTGGCTGCGGCGAGCGCCGTGTAGTGGCGGACCAGTCCTTCCTGTTCCGCGGTGACGAGATACGGCGGCATGGCGAGCAGCCCGTCGGCGCCCGCCTCCTGTGCGGTCCTGGCGAACTGTACGGCGAGCGCCGTGCCGTATCCGGCGCCGGCGACGACGGGCACCCGGCCCGCGCTCACCTCGACCGCGGCGGCGACGACCGCGCCGAACTCCTCGGGGGTGAGCGCGTGGAACTCACCCGTGCCGCAGCAGGCGAAGACCGCGGCCGCACCGGAGTCGATGCCGCTGCGCACATGCGCGCGGAAGACATCGAGATCGACGGCGCCGTCCGGCCCGTACGGAGTCACGGGGAAGAACAGCAGACCGTCGAGTCGGCCGGCGAGCGGGGCTGAGGACACGGGCGCTCCCTGAGTCATCCAGTCGTGCATGGTTCCGAGCCGTGCATAGCTCTGATCAGTGTCTATATTTCTGAACATCGCCACGCTAAGCCAGCCGGGCGGGGGCGGTCAAGACGAGAAACGCCCTGACAGAAGGTGAAATCCGCAGCTCCGCGCGCCACTTGACGAGGCCCGGAGCGGATCCTTACTTTGTCCATGCATGTGAATGTCATCCACTCATGGACACGCTCGTCACACTGAACTCACTCACCTCCGCCACCGCGGCCGGCCGGTTCCGATTCACCGAGGAGAGACCCGCTCATGCCCGCTCCCCGCACCATCCTGCTCACCGGAGCCGCCGGAGGGCTCGGCACCCTGATGCGGGGCCTGCTGCCCGCCTACGGCTATGAGCTGCGCCTGTTCGACGCCGTACCGGTCGAGGGCGAACCGGAGGCGATCACCGCCGACCTGGCCGACCGGGAGGCGCTGCGCGAGGCGGTGCGGGGCGTGGACGCGGTCATCCATCTCGCCGGCATCTCCCTGGAGTCGTCCTTCGACAAGATCCTCCGGGCCAACATCGAAGGCACGTACAACCTGTACGAGGCGGCGCGCGAGGCGGGCACCGGCCGGATCGTCTTCGCGTCATCGAACCACGCGGTGGGCTACACCCCGAGCCCCGGAAGCGAAGTCCCCTCCCCCGAGGGCGCGTTGATCCCGATCGACACCCCGCGCAGGCCGGACACGTACTACGGGCTCTCCAAGTGCTTCGGGGAGGATCTGGCCCAGCTGTACTGGGACAAGTTCGGCCAGGAGACCGTGTCCGTCCGCATCGGCTCCTGTTTCCCCGAGCCGACCTCGGTACGGATGCTCTCGGTCTGGATGAGCCCGCAGGACGGCGCACGGCTCTTCCACGCCGCGCTGACCGCCGACGGCGTCGGCCATTCGGTGGTCTACGGATCCTCGGCCAACACCCGGATCTGGTGGGACCTCTCGTCGGCGCGGGCGCTGGGGTACGAGCCGCGGGACGACTCCGAGCCGTACGCCGCGAAGCTCATCGCCGAACAGGGCGAGCTCGACCCGGGCAATCCGGCCCACTCCCACCTCGGCGGACCGTTCCTCACCGACCCGCCGATCTGGCCGCACTGACCGGCCGCCCGCCGGTCCACCACACTTCGGGCGCCCGCATCCGGGCGCCGAACGGGCCCGTCCGGTACGCCGGGCGGGCCTTCGTCATGCCCGGACGGGCACACCGCACCAGGTGGGGCGGGTGACAGCCATTTCGGAAACGGACAGAAACGGGCATGATCAGGCCCGTTCCTGCCCTGTTCACACCATGCGGGCGGCTGTACAACTCTCCACACAGCAAGCGGAAGCCGAGGAGAACCAGTGTCAGTGAGCGCGGAGCAGCGCCGGCGGGAGATCGTCCGGGCCGCCCGGAAAGCGGGCTCGGTCGATGTCACCGACCTGTCCGCGCGGCTCGGCGTGGCGAAGGAGACCGTACGCCGCGATCTGCGCGCGCTGGAGGACCACGGACTGGTCAAGCGTACGCACGGCGGGGCCTATCCGGTGGAGAGCGCGGGCTTCGAGACCACGCTCGACTTCCGGACGACGATGCACGTACCGGAGAAGCGGCGGATCGCCGAAGCCGCGGCCCAGCTGCTCGGCGACGCCGAAACCGTCTTCATCGACGAGGGGTTCACCCCGCAGCTGATCGCCGAGTGCCTGCCGCACGACCGTCCGCTGACCGTGGTCACCGCCTCGCTGGTGACGGCGGGGGCGCTGGCGCTCGCCGAGCGGACGACGGTCCTGCTGCTCGGCGGCCGGCTGCGCGCGGGCACCCTGGCCACCGTCGACCACTGGACGACCCGGATGCTGTCCGGGTTCGTCATCGACCTGGCCTTCATCGGTGCCAACGGGATCTCCCGCGAACACGGTCTGACCACGCCCGACCCTGCGGTCGGCGAGGTCAAGGCACAGGCGGTCAGGGCCGCCAGACGCCGGGTGTTCGCGGGGAACCACACCAAGTTCGGCGCGTCGAGCTTCTGCCGGTTCGCCGATGTCACCGACTTCGAGACCATCGTCACCAGCACCCTGCTGCCCGCACCCGAGGCACACCGCTACTCCCTGCTGGGACCGCAGGTCATCCGGGTCTGAGCCCCTCCCCTCCCCTCGTACACGCCCCGCCTGTCCGCCGGTCCGAGCCACCACCACCCCGAGGAGCGATCCATGCGAAGCCCGAGCCGACGGAGGCCGCGCGCACTGCTCGCGCAGGCCGCATCGGGGGCGCTGCTCATCAGCCTGTCCGGCTGCTGGACCGGCGCCGGAGGAAACGGGTCCGGCGGGGACTCGATCAATGTGCTGATGGTCAACAACCCGCAGATGACGGAGTTGCAGAAGCTCACCGCAGCCCACTTCACCCGTGAGACGGGCATCAAGGTGAACTTCACCGTGCTGCCCGAGAACGACGTACGCGACAAGATCAGCCAGGACTTCGCCAACCAGGCGGGCCAGTACGACGTCGCGACGCTGAGCAACTACGAGATCCCGATCTACGCGAGGAACGGCTGGCTGCATGACCTCGGCCCGTACGCGGCCAAGGACACCGCGTTCGACCAGAAGGACATCCTGCCCGCGCTCACGCAGTCGCTCACCGGCGACGACAAGAAGCTCTACGGCGAGCCCTTCTACGGCGAGTCGTCCATGCTGATGTACCGCAAGGACGTCTTCGCGAAGAAGCATCTGACCATGCCGGCCCACCCCACCTGGCAGCAGGTCGCCGCGCTCGCCGCCAAGGCCGACGGTGCGAAGCCGGGGATGAAGGGCATCTGTCTGCGCGGTCTGCCCGGCTGGGGCGAGCTGATCGCCCCGCTGACCACCGTGGTCAACACCTTCGGCGGCACCTGGTTCGACAAGGACTGGAAGGCCCGGCTCGACTCCCCCGCCTTCAAGCAGGCCGTCAACTTCTATGTCCAACTGGTGCGTGAGCACGGCGAGTCGGGGGCCGCGCAGTCCGGGTTCGCCGAGTGCCTCAACGACCTCACCCAGTCCAAGACGGCCATGTGGTACGACGCGACGTCGGCGGCCGGATCGCTGGAGTCGGCCAAGTCCCCGGTCAAGGGCAAGATCGGCTATGTGCCCGCGCCGGTCGACAGGACGGACAACTCCGGGTGGCTCTACACCTGGGCCTGGGGCATCCAGAAGACGTCCCGCAACCCCGACAAGGCGTGGAAGTTCATCTCCTGGGCGTCCAGCAAGCAATACGAGGAGCTCGTCGGCAAGGTGAGCGGCTGGTCCGACGCCCCGGCGGGCAAGCGTGCCTCCACCTACACCGACCCCTCCTACCGCAAGGCGTCGGCGGCCTTCGGGGACGTCACGCTCAACGCCATCAGAAGCGCCAAGCCCGGCAATCCGGGGGTGCAGCCGCGCCCCGCGCCCGGTATCCAGTTCGTCGGCATCCCCGAGTTCACGGACCTCGGCACCAAGGTGTCCCAGGAGATCAGCGCGGCCATCGCCGGGCGCCAGTCCGTCGACTCGGCCATCGCCGCATCGCAGCGGCTCGCCGCGAAGATCGCGAAGGAGTACGAGGGACGATGACAGCGACCACTGCTCCGACCGCGCCCCACGCGGTGGCGCCTCCCAGCCCCAAGGCCCCGCCGGGCAACCGGCTGCGCGCCTGGGCCACCCGGGCCCCGCTGCTGCCGGCCCTGATCTTCATGATCGTGGTCACCCAGCTGCCCTTCGTGGCGACCGTGGTGATCTCCTTCTTCAACTGGAACGCGCTGTACCCGAAGGCCCGGCACTTCACCGGCTTCGCCAACTACTCCGATGTGCTCACCGACCCGGATCTGCGCAAGTCGGTCCTCACCACGGTGCTGCTGACGGTCGCCGTGGTGCTCATCAGCCTGGTGCTGGGGCTCGTCCTGGCGCTGCTGCTCGACCGCCGGTTCAAGGGCCGCGGGCTCGTCCGTACGCTGCTCATCGCACCGTTCCTGCTGGTCCCGGTGGCGGCCGCGCTGCTCTGGAAGCATGTGCTCTACAACCCGGAGTACGGGCTCTTCAACGGGCTGCTGCACTGGGTGGGCGGCGGGGGCGCACCGCAGCCCGACTGGGTCTCGAACACCCCGCTGCTCGCCGTCGAGGCGGCGCTGATCTGGCAGTGGACGCCGTTCATGATGCTGATCCTGCTGGCCGGGCTGCAGAGCCGCTCACCCGAACTGATCGAGGCTGCGCGGATCGACGGAGCGGGCAGCTGGCAGATCTTCCGCCATCTGACGCTTCCCCATCTGCGGCGCTATCTGGAGCTGGGCGCGCTGCTCGGCTCGATCTACATCGTGCAGAACTTCGACGCCGTCTTCACCATCACGTCGGGCGGCCTGGGCACGGCGAACCTTCCGTACACCGTCTACCAGGCGTTCTACCAGGCGCACGAGAACGGTCTCGCGTCCGCCGCCGGTGTCCTCGTCGTCATCGGCACGATCATCATCGCGACCTTCGCGCTCCGCGTGGTCTCGTCCCTCTTCAGCGAGGAGGCATCACGCGCATGAAGTCCGCAGACACGACGGCGCCACGGGGCGCCGGCCGTACCGGGGGCGCGCTCCTCGGCCTGGTGGCCTGGCTGGCCGGGATCCTCTTCTTCCTGCCGATCGCCTGGATGGCACTGACGTCCTTCCACGCGGAGGCCGACGCGGCGACCAATCCGCCGTCGCTCGCCGCCTCGCTCACCCTGGACGGCTACCGCGAGTTCTTCGGCGCGGGCGGCGGCGCGAGCCCCTGGCCGGCCCTCGCCAACTCGGCCGTGGCGTCCGTCGTCTCGACGCTGTGTGTGCTGGTGCTGGCGCTGCCCGCCGCGTACGCGCTGTCCATCAGGCCGGTGAAGAAGTGGACGGACGTCCTGTTCTTCTTCCTCTCCACGAAGATGCTCCCGGTGGTCGCGGGGCTGCTGCCCATCTATCTGTTCGCCAAGAACACCGGGATGCTCGACAACATCTGGATGCTGGTCATCCTCTACACCTCGATGAACCTGCCGATCGCGGTGTGGATGATGCAGTCCTTCCTGGCCGAGGTACCGGTCGCGGTCATCGAGGCGGCGCGGGTCGACGGCGCGAGGCTGCCGGTGATCCTCACCCGGATCGTCGCCCCGATCTCCGCGCCGGGGATCGCGGCCACCGCGCTGATCTGCTTCATCTTCAGCTGGAACGAGCTGCTGTTCGCCCGGGTGCTCACGGGTGTGGTCGCCGAGACCGCGCCCGTCTTCCTGACCGGCTTCATCACCAGCCAGGGCCTGTTCCTGGCGAAGGTGTGCGCCGCGTCGCTCGTCGTCTCCCTGCCGGTGCTCGCCGCGGGGTTCGCCGCCCAGGACAAGCTGGTCCAGGGCCTTTCGCTGGGAGCCGTGAAATGAAGGCAGCCATCGTCGAAGCCGTCGGCAAGGTCGTGTACGGGGAGGTGCCCGACCCCACGCCGGGCCCGCGCGACGTGATCGTCGAGGTGGCCGCCTGCGGGCTGTGCGGCACCGATCTGCACATCCTCCAGGGCGAGTTCGCGCCCACTCTGCCGGTGGTGCCCGGTCATGAGTTCGCCGGCACGGTCGTGGCGCTGGGCTCCGATGTGACATCGCTGGCCGCGGGCGACCGGGTGGCCGTCGACCCGTCCCTGTACTGCTACGAGTGCCGCTACTGCCGTGTCGGCCACAACAACATGTGCGAGAAGTGGGCGGCGATCGGGGTGACCACGGCGGGCGGCGCCGCCGAGTACGCGGTGGCGCCCGCCGCCAACTGCGTGAAGCTGCCCGACCACGTACGGACCGAGGACGCGGCCCTGATCGAGCCGCTGTCCTGCGCGGTACGCGGTTACGACGTGCTGAACAGCAGGCTCGGCTCCCATGTGCTGATCTACGGGTCGGGGACCATGGGGCTGATGATGCTGGAGCTGGCCAAGCGGACCGGCGCGGCCAGCGTGGACATGGTCGACATCAACGAGGAACGGCTGACCACCGCCCGCTCACTGGGCTGTTCGGCGGCGGCCGGCGGTGCGGACGAGCTGGACCGGGCCGGGCACGGCTGGGACGTCGTCATCGACGCGACCGGCAACGCGGCGGCGATCCAGGACGGTCTGGGGCGGGTGGCGAAGGCCGGGACGTATCTGCAGTTCGGTGTCGCCGACTATGCGACGCGGGCGACGATCGACCCGTACAAGATCTACAACCAGGAGATCACGATCACCGGTTCGATGGCGGTGCTGCACAGCTACGAGCGGGCCGCCGAGCTCTTCGCCGCCGGGGTGCTGGACCCGGCGGTCTTCATCAGCGACCGGCTGCCGCTGGAGAGTTACCCGGACGCGCTCGACCGCTTCAAGGCGGGCATCGGCCGGAAGATCGTGGTGCTGCCGGGGAAGTGACCGGCCTGCCGGGGAGGGGAGCGGGCCGGCGGGGAGGGGAGCGGGCCCGGCGGGAGAGAGCGCCGGAATCGCGAGGCGTAGGGGCGTCCGGGAGCCGGGCAAGATTCAAGGAACCGTAAAGCCCTGCCGCTCGTTCCTCCGGACATGACCGCAATGACCCCAGGCTCGAACATCCCGCTTCCGCTCTCCCGCGTCGCGGTGGACGTGGCAGCTCCGGTGCGGCTCGACGTGTCGGGCCTGCTGCTCACCGCCGACGGCAAGGTGCGCTCGGACGACGACTTCATCTTCTACAACCAGCCGTCGGGCCCCGGCGTCAGCCACCGCTCCGGCGGCGGTTCGGCGCCGGACGCCATCGTGGTGGACACGGCCGCCGTCCCCGCGGGCATCGACAAGATCGTGATCACCGCGAGCCCGGACGCGGCGGGCCAGACGTTCCAGGGCATCGAGCCGACCGCCACCGTCCGCTCCACGGACGACGGCAGTGTCCTGGCCTCCTTCACGCCGCCCCGGCTGGGCACCGAGACCGCGCTGGTCATCGTGGAGATCTACCTGCGCAACGGCGCGTGGAAGGTGCGCGCCGTGGGCCAGGGCTATGCGAACGGCCTGGCCGGTATCGCGACGGACTTCGGGGTCTCGGTCGAGGAGCCGGCCACGCCCGCGGCCGCGCCGGCCCCCGCCCCGGCCGCAGCTCCGCCCGCGG
>NZ_JAAGLN010000147.1 GCF_010548145.1 Streptomyces sp. SID10853 | reverse complement strand
GACGAGGGCGGTCAGCCGGGCGCCGAGCGCCTCGGCGTACTCACGGGCGCGGGTGACGGCGTCCCGCACGGCCTGTCGGCGGGCGTCGCGGTGGGCGGGCGATCCGGGGCGCAGCGCCCACCAGGGTCCGTCGACGCGGGTCAGCTCCAGGTCGGCGAGGCGGGAGGTGAGTTCGCCGAGTGCGGTGAAGTCGTTCAGCACGACGGTGATCCGGACCTGGCCGAAGTAGGCGCGGACCTTTTCGCCCCGGCCGTGCTGGGCCAGTTCGGGGCTGACGGAGAGGGCGCCGCTCTCCAGTTTCTCGACGGCCGCGCCGTATCCACGGGCGAGTTCGATGATGGCCGTGTTGCGCCGGGTGAGGTCGTGCAGCGCCGCCCTGCGGTCCTTGCCGCGGGCGCTCGCGGTGACGGTGAGGGCGGCGGTCTCGGGCTCGACTTCGAGGCTCGCCTCGCCCCGGACGGCGACGCGAGGAGCGTCGGGCGTGCCGTAAGGGGCGGCGGGCTGCGGGGCGTTGCCGGCGGCGGGGCCGGTCACGGGATCGGTCGCGGGATCGGTCGCGGGATCGGTCGCGGGTTCCGTCATGGGGTCGGTCCTGGGGTCGGTCATGGGCCCCACTGTCGCACCCCGGTACGACAGTGTGCGGTCATCAGATCGAAACCTGCGGGGGGTGTTGCTCCGCGTGGCTCCTGGGTCAGAATCTACGCGCGTTGTGCATGGTTGCTGTTCGCATCTACGCGCGTTGTGGTTCGTGACGAGGGAGACGAAATGCCGCTCAACCGTAGGACGTTCCTGGGTACTTCGGCCGCCGCCGGCGCCGGAGTGGCCATCGCCGGAGGCACGGCGGTGCCCGCCGATGCGCGGGGGCTCGGCCATGGCCACGGCCGTCCGCAGCGGCGGTACTCGTTCACCGTGATGGGGACGACCGATCTGCACGGTCATGTCTTCAACTGGGACTACTTCACGGACAAGGAGTTCGACGACGACGCGCACAACGACGTCGGCCTGGCGAAGATCTCGACGCTGGTCAGCGGGATCCGTAAGGAGAAGGGCCGTCACAACACCCTGATGATCGACGCGGGTGACACCATCCAGGGCACCCAGCTGTCGTACTACTACGCGAAGATCGACCCGATCACCGCGAAGCACGGTCCCGTGCACCCGATGGCGCAGGCCATGAACCACATCGGCTACGACGCCGCGGCGCTGGGCAACCACGAGTTCAACTACGGCATCCCGGTGCTGCGGAAGTTCGAGGAGCAGTGCCGTTTTCCGCTGCTCGGGGCCAACGCGCTGGACGCGAAGACGCTGAAGCCGGCGTTCGCCCCGTACGTCTTCAAGACGCTCCGCACCCCGCACGGCCGGGATGTGAAGGTCGCGGTCCTGGGCCTGACGAACCCGGGCATCGCCCTGTGGGACAAGACGAACGTCCAGGGCAAGATGGTGTTCCCCGGGCTTGAGGAGCAGGCGGCGAAGTATGTGCCGCGGCTGCGTTCCATGGGCGCCGATGTGGTGATCGTGGCCGCGCACTCGGGGGCCGACGGCACGTCCTCGTACGGGGACCAGATCCCGTACGTGGAGAACGCGGCCGCCCTGGTGGCCGAGCAGGTGCCGGGGATCGACGCGATCCTGGTGGGACACGCGCATGTCGAGATCCCCGAGAGGTTCGTGGCGAACAAGAAGACCGGGAAGCAGGTCGTGCTCTCCGAGCCGCTGATGTGGGGCGAGCGGCTGACGGTCTTCGACTTCGACGTGGTGTGGGAGAAGGGGCGCTGGACGGTCGAGAAGGCCGGGGCGCGGGTGCTGAACTCCAATACCGCGGCCGAGGACCCGGCGCTCGTGAAGCTGCTGACGGACGAGCACAAGAAGGTCGTGGCGTACGTCAACCAGGTGATCGGGACGTCGTCGGCGGCGATGACCACGGCGGACGCCCCGTGGAAGGACGAGCCGATCATCGATCTGATCAACGCGGTCCAGACCGGCACGGTGAAGGCGGCGCTGGCCGGTGGCGAGTACGCGGCGCTGCCGGTGCTCTCGCAGGCCTCGTGTTTCTCGCGTACGGCGCAGATCCCGGCCGGTGATGTGACGATCAAGGATGCGGCGGGGCTCTACCCGTTCGAGAACACGCTGGAGGCGCGTCTGGTGACGGGTGCGCAGATCAAGGACTATCTGGAGTTCTCGGCGCGCTACTACGTGCAGACGGCGGCGGACGCGCCCGTCGACACGTCGAAGCTGACGAACGCGGACAACACCCCGGACTACAACTACGACGCGGTGTCGGGTCTGACGTACGAGATCGACATCGCGAAGGCCGCGGGGTCGCGGATCGCGAAGCTGTCCTTCGGCGGCAAGGCGATCGATCCTGCGGCGCAGTTCGTGCTGGCGGTGAACAACTACCGGGCGAGTGGCGGCGGGAACTTCCCGCATGTGCCGGCCGCGAAGCAGCTGTGGGCCAATTCGGACGAGATCCGGAACACGATCATCGCGTGGGTGCAGGCGAAGGGGACGGTGGACGCGTCGGAGTTCGCCTCGGTGGACTGGAAGCTGACGCGCGACGGTACGCCGGTCTTCTAGGTCTTTCGTCCGGTGCGGGCCGGGCCGGTTTCTTCCCGGTCCCGGTCCGCACCGGTGTGCTCGGTCCCGTCAGCCGCGTTCCGCCAGCGGGACGAGGCCGGCGCGGCGCTGCGGGGGCAGGGCGTGCTCGCGGTCGAGGCCGAAGCTGGTGAACGCGGTGCGCCGGGGCAGCGGGTAGGGGTCCTTCCCGGTGAGGGAGTTGAGGATGGTCGCGCTGCGCCAGGCGGCGAGGCCGAGGTCGGGGGCGCCGACGCCGTGGGTGTGGCGTTCGGCGTTCTGGACGTACACGGAGCCGGTGACGGTGGGGTCGAGGAGCAGCCGGTACTGGTCGTCGATGCGGGGGCGCTCGGATGCGTCCCGCCGCATGTACGGATCGAGGCCGGCCAGCATGCCGTCGAGCGGGCGTTCCCGGTAGCCGGTGGCGAGGACCACGGCGTCGGTGGTGAGGCGGGAGCGGGAGCCCTGCCTGGCGTGTTCCAGGTGGAGTTCGACCTTGGTGCTGGCGACGCGTCCCGCGGTACGTACGGTGACGCCCGGGGTGAGGACGGCGTCGGGCCAGCCGCCGTGCTGGGTGCGGCGGTAGAGCTCGCCGTGGATGGCCGCGATGGTCTCGGCGTCGATGCCCTTGTGGAGCTGCCACTGCTGCGGGGCCAGGGAGTCGCGTGCGGACTCGGGCAGCTGGTGGAAGTAGCGGGTGTAGTCGGGGGTGAAGTGCTCAAGGCCGAGTTTGGAGTACTCCATGGGGGCGAATGCCTCGGTCCTGGCGAGCCAGGTGATCCTCTCGTGGCCCGCCGGACGGGCCCGGAGCAGGTCGAGGAAGATCTCGGCTCCTGACTGGCCCGCGCCGATGACGGTGATGTGGTCCGCGGTGAGGAGCTGTTCGCGGCTGGCGAGGTAGTCGGACGAGTGCACGACGGGCACCGTTGGTGCTTCGGCGAGCGGTTTGAGGGATTCCGGGATGTACGGCTCGGTGCCGACGCCCAGGGCCAGGTTGCGGGTGTGGGCGCGGCCGAGTGCTTCGGCCTCTCCTTCGGCGTCGAGTTGGGTGAAGTCGACTTCGAAGAGGGCGTGTTCGGCGTTCCAGCGGATGGCGTCGACCTGGTGGCCGAAGTGCAGTCCCGGCAGGTTCTCGCTGACCCAGCGGCAGTAGGCGTCGTACTCGGTGCGCCTGATGTGGAAGTGCTCGGCGAAGTAGAAGGGGTAGAGCCGCTCGCGTTCCTTCAGGTAGCTGAGGAAGGACCACGGGCTGGCGGGTTCGGCGAGGGTCACCAGGTCGGCGAGGAAGGGGACTTGGAGGGTGGCGTCCTCGATGAGCAGGCCGGGGTGCCAGTGGAAGGCGGGGCGCTGTTCGTAGAAGGCGGTGGAGAGTTCGGTGAGGGGGTGGGCGAGTGCCGCGAGGGAGAGGTTGAACGGGCCGATGCCGACCCCCACCAGGTCGTGGGGCTGGTCCACGGGAGACTGCTGGTCCGTCATCGGGGCGTACTGCCTTCCAGGAGTTTGAGGAGAGCTTCCAGGTCACCGGTGGTGGCGTGGGGGTTGAGCAGGGTGGCTTTCAGCCAGAGGCGGTTGTCGGCGCGGGCCCGGCCGAGGACGGCGTGGCCTTCGGTGAGGAGGGTGCGGCGGATGGCGGCCACGGTCTCGTCGTCCGCTCCGGTGGGGCGGAAGAGCACGGTGGAGATGGTGGGACGGTCGTAGAGGTCCAGGCCGGGGCGGCCGTCGATGAGGTCGGCGAGTTCGGCGGCGATGGCGCAGGTGCGGTCGACGAGGGCGGCGAGGCCGGTCCTGCCGAGGGCGCGGAGTGTGACGGCGATCTTGAATACGTCGGGGCGCCGGGTGGTCCGCAGGGAGCGGCCGAGGAGGTCGGGGAGGCCCGCTTCGGTGTCGTCGTCGGCGTTGAGGTAGTCGGCCTGGTGGGTGAGGGCGTCCAGGGCGGCCGGGCGGGGGACGGCGAGGATGCCTGCGGCGACCGGCTGCCAGCCGAGTTTGTGCAGGTCGAGGGTTACCGAGTGGGCGCGTTCGAGGCCGTCGAGCAGGGGGCGGTGGAGGTCGCTGAAGAGGAGCGGTCCGCCGTATGCGGCGTCGATGTGGAGTTCGGCGCCGTGCAGGTCGCAGAGGTCGGCGATCTCGGGCAGCGGGTCGATGAGTCCGGCGTCGGTGGTGCCGGCGGTGGCGGCGACCAGGACGGGGCCGTGTGTCGCGGTGAGTGCCGCGTCGAGTGCGGCGAGGTCGATGACGCCGGAGGGTGCGGGGACGGTGAGGGGCTCGGGGAGGCCGAGGAGCCAGGCGGCGCGGTGCAGGGAGTGGTGGGCGTTGGCGCCGCAGATGACCCGGACGGCGCCGTGGCGTTCACGGGCGAGCAGCAGGGCGAGCTGGTTGGACTCGCTGCCGCCGGTGGTGATGAGCGCGTCGCCCGCCGGGTAGATCTCGGCGGCGATGGCGCGGGTGACGAGGGCTTCGAGCTCGGAGGCGGCGGGGGCCTGGTCCCAGGAGTCCATCGAGGGGTTGAGGGCGGATGCGGCGAGGTCGGCGGCTGCGGCGACGGCCAGCGGCGGGCAGTGCAGATGGGCGGCGCAGCGGGGGTCGGCGGGGTCGGCCGCGCCTTCGGTGAGGGTGTGGACGAGGGTACGCAGGGCTTCTTCGGCGCCGGTCCCGGTGTCGGGCAGTACGGGCCGGGCGGTGGCCCGTACCCGTGCGGCGACGGTGTGCGGGCCGCCGGGCGGCAGCGGGCCGATCCGTTCGGCGGCTCCGTCGCGCAGCGCGTCGAGGACGGTACCGACGAGGGGCCGCAGGGCGTCCGGCCCTGCGGCCCCTCCGGCGAGTGGCGGCGTGCTCATACGGATGTCCTTCGGTGCGCTCGGGGCTGTCGCCCCAGCCTGTACGGGGGGACAGGCGGCGCGCCCGAAGAGCACAACGACTCAACCCGAAAGTGGTACTGCCGGGGTGCGGGGGGAAGTTGGCGTTCCCCTGGTGGTACAAGGGGGCTGCCGCCCCGCACCCCTGGTCAGGCCCCGCGGACCGCCAGGGCGCGCCGCAGGTCGTCGAGCTGGTCGGTGAGCTTGCGGCGCAGCGCGGGGATCATGTCGCTGTCGCGCAGGCAGGCTTCGCCGCGGGCGAGGGCCTCGGCGGTGATCTCGTACGCGGGGAAGGCGTACCGTCCGGCGGCTTCGGCGATGGCGGGGCCGCGGCGGCCTGCGAGGGCGATGGCGTCCTCGTAGTAGCGCTCCGTGTAGGCGGCGACGAGGGCGCTCTGTTCGGGCTGCCAGAAGCCGCGGGCGGTGGCGGTGAACAGGTAGTTGGACAGGTCGTCCGAGGTGAACATCCGCTGCCAGGCGTCGGCCTTGGCCTCGGGTGCGGGCAGCGCGGCCCGGCAGCGGGCGGCGCCCTCCTGTCCGGTGGCGCTGATGTCCCGGTCGAGTTCGGCGGCGATGGTGCTCTCCTCGACGGCGCCGAGTGCGGCGAGGCGCTGGAGGATGCGCCAGCGCAGCTCGGGGTCCAGTTCGGGGCCGCCGGGGACTCCGCCGTCGGCGAGCCATGCCTGGATGCCGTCGGGCTGGGTGGCGGCGTCGATGAAGTGGCGGACGGCGATGAGGCGCAGTCCGGTGTTGTGGCCGTCCTCGGTGCGGCGGATCAGCGCGCGGCAGACCGTGCTGAGCGTGGCGAGTGCGGCGGTCCGGTCGGCGGGCGGCAGATAGCGGTCGGCGATCTGGGTGGCGGCGAAGGTGAGGACGCCCTGGACGATGGCGAGGTCCGACTCGTGCGGGAGGTGGGCGAGCGCCGCGTCGAGGTAGGCGGCGGGCGGCAGTTCGCCGTCGCGGACCATGTCGCGTGCGGCGTTCCAGACGACGGCGCGGGTCAGCGGGTCGGGGAGGCCGGAGAGCGCGCGTACGGCGGTCTCCCAGGAGGCGGCGTCGAGACGGACCTTGGCGTAGGTGAGGTCGTCGTCGTTGAGGAGGAGCAGGTCGGGGCGGCGGCCCTGGAAGGTCCGGGTGGCGTCGCCGGCGGGTACGTCGGTCTCGAAGCGTTCGCGCAGGACGAGGTGGGCGGGGTCGACGGGGTCGTGGTCGTAGGCGCCGACGACGATGCGGTGCGGGCGGCTGCCGGTGCGGGTGACACCGAACGACCAGGTGTTGTCGGTCTCGGTGACGGTGGGGGTGAGGGTGTCGACGCCGGTGGTGCCCAGCCACTGGGCGGCCCAGCCGTGGACGTCGCGGTCGGTGGCTGACGCCAGGTTGTCGATGAAGTCGGCGAGGGTGGCGTTGGCGAAGCGGTGCCGGGCGAAGTGGGTGTTGATCCCGGCGAGGAAGTCCTTCTCGCCGAGCCAGGTGACGAGCTGGCGCAGCGCGGACGCGCCCTTGGCGTAGGAGATCCCGTCGAAGTTGAGCATCGCGGACGCGGTGTCGGGGACGAGCGCCGGGTCGGGGGCGACGGGGTGGGTGGAGGGGCGCTGGTCCGCGTCGTACCCCCAGCTCTTGCGGGCGATGGCGAAGTCGACCCAGGTGCCGGTGAAGCGGGTGGCTTCGGCGAGTGTCTGGTAGCCCATGTACTCGGCGAAGGACTCGTTCAGCCAGATGTCGTCCCACCACTGGAGGGTGACGAGGTCGCCGAACCACATGTGGGCCATTTCGTGGGCGATGACCATGCCACGGGTCTGGCGTTCGGTGTCGGTGACGGCCGAGCGGTAGATGAATTCGTCGCGGAAGGTGACCAGGCCCGGGTTCTCCATGGCGCCGGCGTTGAACTCCGGGACGAATGCCTGGTCGTAGGAGTCGAAGGGGTACGGCTCGTCGAACTTCTCGTGGTACCGGTCGTAACAGGCGCGGGTGATCTCGAAGATCTCGTCGGCGTCGGCGTCGAGGTGGGGCGCGAGTGAGCGGCGGCAGTGCAGGCCGAAGGGGAGCCCGGCGTGCTCGGTGGTCACGGAGTGCCAGGGGCCGGCGGCGACGGCGACGAGATAGGTGGAGACGGGCTGGGTGGGCGCGGCCTGCCAGCGGCCGTCATCGGTGCGCCGGACGACGGCGTTGGCGAGGACGGTCCAGTCCTCGGGCGCGGTGACGCCGAGCTCGAAGACGGCTTTGAGGTCCGGCTGGTCGAACGCGGCGAACACCCGCTGGACGTCTTCCATGAACAGCTGGGTGTAGACGTACGTCTCGCCGTCGGTGGGGTCGGTGAACCGGTGCATGCCCTCGCCGGTGTGCGAGTACCGCATCACGGCGTCGACGCGCAGCTCGTGCTCGCCGGCCGTGAGCGCGGTGAGCGGGAGCCGGTTCCCGGTGAGCGTCCCGGGGTCGACGGGCTGTCCGTCCAGGGTCACCGAGCGCAGCTCGGCGGGCTTGAGCTCGACGAAGGTGTCCCCGGCCGCGCGGGCGGTGAAGCGGATGACGGTACGGGAGTCGAAGGTCTCGTCGCCCCGCGTCAGATCGAGGTCGATCGTGTACCGCTGGACATCGAGGAGCTGGGCTCGGAGCTGCGCTTCGTCGCGCGTCAGTACGGACATGGGCCCATCGTGCCGTACACCAAGGGCACCGCGCACGGGGGTTCAGCCCAGCAGCCGGAGCAGTCTCCCCGCCTGCCGGGCGACCGTTCCGGTCGGGTTACGGGGGCGGGGGCCGTGACTGTCGGCTTCGAGCATCAGGAGCCACATCAGGGCGGTGAGCCTGCGGAGGTCACGGAGCCTGGCGCGCTCGGGGCGGGTGAGGGGGAAGTGCCCGATGAGCGCCTCGGTGTCGAGGCTGCTGTCGGACCAGACCGATACGTGTTCGGCGATCTCGGCGAGCTCCTGGACGCGGTCGGCGCGGCCCGCGCTCTCGAAGTCGACGAGGCGGACGCGGCTGCCGTCCCAGAGGTAGTTGGCGAGGTTGCCGTCGGCGAAGCCGAGCACCGCTGCGGCCGGTTCGGCGGCCACCAGGGTGTCCAGGGCGGGGCCCACGACCCAGCGGGCGCCGGCGTCGAGCGCGGTGGCGCTCCCCTGCCTGTCATCCGTGGCGCGTCCGGCCCTGCCTCGCGGGGCAGCGGCGCACTGGTCGCGTACCGCTGCGAGGATGTCGCCCGGCGCCCAGAGCCTGGGCGGCAGGGCGTCGATTTCCGTACGCGGGACCGCCTGCTGGAAGCGGGTGAGGGCCGCGGCCAGGGGAGCCAGCTGCTCGGGGCCGACCTGTGTGCCGCGCAGCGGGGTCCCCGGGACGCGCGTCATCGTGACGGTGGGCGGGGCCGTGGTCCGCTCCACCGGTACGGGTGCGAGACCGGGTGCGTGGCGGGCTAGGAGCGTGAGCGTCCGCCATTCGCGTTCGGGCTGGCCGCGGTCCCAGGTGCGGAAGCGCTTGACGACCGTGGTGCGGCCGATGCCGACCGTGTGGTTGGTGGTGAGGTCGGTCATCCGGGCACCGGTCAGCTGTCGTCCGCTGAGGGACTTCCCGCGCCGTCCGCAGTGCCCTCCGCCGCGCCCTCCGCGATGCGCTCGTGGTGTCTGATCACTTCCGCGACGATGAAGTTGAGCAGCTTCTCGGCGAAGGCCGGGTCGAGTCTGGCGCTCTCGGCGAGGCTGCGCAGCCGGGCGATCTGGCGGGCTTCGCGGGCCGGGTCGGCGGGCGGGAGCTGGTTCTGCGCCTTGAGGAGGCCGACCTGCTGGGTGGCCTTGAAGCGCTCGGCGAGCATGTGGACGACGGCGGCGTCGATGTTGTCGATGGACCCGCGCAAACGGTCCAGTTCGGCCTGTACGGACGGGGCTGTCTCGGTCATGGTCGTCGAGCTTACGTCGTGATCGTCGGCGGGTTGTCGGGGTCCGGTATCTGGTCACTCCAGCCGCCGGGGACGGTGTGTCCCTGCTGCTGGCGGAAGACGACCGGGGCCTTGCCGACCCGGCGGGTGAACAGCCGGGAGAAGTACGCCGGGTCGTCGTAGCCCACCCTGCGGGCGACGGCCGCGACCGGCAGATCGGTGGCGGCGAGCAGTTCCTTGGCGCGGCCGAGCCTGATGCCCAGGAGGTAGTCCTTGGGGCTGCAGCCCGCACCCTGCCGTACCGCGGTGCGCAGTTCGGCGGGGGTCATGCCGTGCCGGGCGGCGTGTTCGGCGACGGTCAGCGGCTGGAAGGCGTCGCGGGCGAGCGCCTGGAGGACCGGAGCGCCTTCCGCGTCGGTGTCGGCGCGGGCGCGGCGCAGCGCGACGAGCAGTTCGTGCACGGCGGCCCCGGTCTCCACTTCGAGCAGCGGGTTTCCGCGGCGCGCGGCGCGGACGATGCGCCCCACGGCCGCGCGCGGTCCCGCGACATCGGTGAGCGGGACGACGGGCCGGTCGGGTTCGATGTAGCCGAGCTCGGTGTAGGTGGCGGTGGCGGGCCCGGTGAAGTCGACGAAGGACTCGTCCCAGCCGGTGGCCGGATCTGCGCCGTAGTGGTGGGTGGCGCCGGGGGTGATCCAGATGAGTGCGGGCGCGGTGACGGTCGTACGCCGTCCGTCGGCGCCGCGGTACCAGCCGCTGCCCGCGCCGACGACCACGGCCACATGGTGGTCGAGCGTCCGCGGTCCGACGGCGGGCAGAGTGCCGTGCTGGAGGCCCACACCGAGGCAGACCAGTCCGAGCTGGTGGTGGACGGGGCTCGGCGTGAAATAGCGCATCCAGGTGTGGTACATCCCGTTTCCGTCCTCTCCGTCCGGCTGCTTCTCGGTTCCGTACGGCTGCGTCTCGGCTGCCTCTCGGCTCCGTCCAATGAGCGTTGATCTTTGTCCATGGACCGGGCCGCCGCCAGAGGTGAGAGTGTCGACGTGGCTGATTTCACTGTGGGTGACGAGGATTTCCTGATCGACGGGCGGCCGGTCCGGCTGCTGTCGGGGGCACTGCACTACTTCCGGGTGCACGAGGACCAGTGGGGACACCGGCTGGCCATGCTCCGGGCCATGGGGCTCAACTCCGTGGAGACATACGTCCCGTGGAATCTGCACGAGCCCCAGCAGGGCCGCTTCCACGACGTGGGGGCGCTCGGCCGGTTCCTGGACGCGGCGCACGAGGCCGGTCTGTGGGCGGTGGTCCGCCCGGGGCCGTACATCTGTGCCGAGTGGGAGAACGGCGGGCTGCCGCACTGGCTGACCGGCGCGCTGGGCCCGCGGGTGCGGACACGTGACGCTGAGTATCTGCGCCATGTGGACCGCTGGTTCCACCGGCTGCTGCGTGAGGTCGTCCCCCGGCAGATCGACCGGGGCGGGTCGGTGATCATGGTGCAGGTCGAGAACGAGTACGGCAGTTACGGCTCCGACCAGACCTATCTGCGCCATCTGGCGGGGCTGCTGCGCCGCCTCGGGGTGAGTGTCCCGCTCTTCACGTCGGACGGGCCCGAGGACCATATGCTCACCGGCGGTTCGGTCCCCGGGGTGCTGGCCACGGCCAACTTCGGCGCGGGCGCGCGCGAGGGCTTCGACGTGCTGCGCAGGCACCGGCCGAAGGGGCCGCTGATGTGCATGGAGTTCTGGTGCGGCTGGTTCGACCACTGGGGCGCCGAGCCCGTCGCACGGGACCCGGCGGACGCCGCGCAGGCGCTGCGGGAGATCCTGGAGTGCGGCGCTTCGGTGAATCTGTACATGGCGCACGGCGGGACGAACTTCGCCGGCTGGGCGGGCGCCAACCGCGCGGGCGAGCTGCACGACGGCCCGTTGCAGCCGACCGTGACCTCGTACGACTACGGTGCGCCCGTCGACGAGTACGGGCGGCCGACCGAGAAGTTCTGGCTCTTCCGCGAGGTGCTGGCCCCGTACACGGACGGCCCGCTGCCGGAGCTGCCACAGCCGCCCGCCACGCTCGCTGCGCCCGTCGCGGCCGTCCTGCCGGAGTGGGTGCCGCTCGGTGAGGTGACGGACGGGCTCGGCGGCCCCGAGCAGGTCACGGGTGCTCCGCCGTCCTTCGACGAGCTGGACGTCGACCGGGGGCTGGTCCGCTACCGCGTCCAGGTGCCGGGCCCGCGCCGGCCGTATCCGCTGACCGCGCCAGGGCTGCGCGACGTGGCGCAGCTGTACGTCGACGGGGTGCGCACCGAGCTGGGCGCTCCGGTGCCGGGCCCCGCTTCGGTGGAGCTGTGGGTGGAGTCGCTCGGCCGGGTCAACTACGGTCCCCGGCTGGGCGAGCCGAAGGGTCTGACGGGCGGGGTGCTGCACGAGCGGCAGTATCTGCACGGGGTGCGGGCGCGAGGGCTGCGGCTCGACGCGTTCGACGACGCGGTGGCGGTGGCGAAGCTGCCGTTCCGTCCGGTGCTGCCGGGTGAGCCGGATTGCGGGGCCCGTGGGCTGCACCGGGGGACCTTCGACGTGACCGGGGCCGGGGACGCGACGCTGGAACTGACCGGCTGGGTGCGGGGCTTCGTCTGGGTGAACGGCTTCTGCCTGGGCCGCTACTGGTCGGCGGGGCCGCAGGAGTCCTTGTTCGTACCGGGCCCGGTACTGCGCGAGGGCGAGAACGAGGTGTGGGTGCTGGAGCTGGCCGGGGCCGCGGCCGATTCCGGCGAGCCGGGCCTGGCGCTGCGCTGAACCGGGCCCACCCCCAAGCCGGTTCGGCAGCGGGCCGGTCATCCGCCGATGACCGGCCCGCTGTCGTCTGGTGTCTTCCCGCGCCTACACCTCGCGGACCTCGAACGCGTCGATGGCGAACTCGGCGACCCCGTCGTCACCGACCTTGCGCAGCCCCACCCAGGCGTCGCCATCGGCCGGCGCGGTGAACTCGTAGCTCAGCTGCGTCGGCGCGGTCGCCACGGGCAGTGCCCTGCGGTCCAGCTCACGGGCCGCGGGCTCGTCGACGCCGGTGATCCAGGCGTACTGGCCCGCCGTGTCGTTCTCGTACCGGAAGGAGACCCGGTACCGCTTGGACGGCTCGAAGCGGACGGTGTGCTGCACGGTGCGGTAGACTAGGCCGTCGTTCTCACCGCGTGACTTGAGCGACTGGCCGCCGTCGATGACGTCATCGATGGCCTTGCCGTTCCAGCCGCGCTGGGTGAACGGGGCGTGCCGCTGCCCGATATGGGTCCGCGGGTCCGTCGAGCCGCCGGCGTCGCCCTTGACGAAGACACCCCAGCCCTGCGGGACGTTCTCGAAGTCCTCGAAGGCCACTGTGCCCGCCTTCCGGGTGGGCTTCGCCGCTGCGATCCGCAGGTTGTCGAACCTGATCTGCGCGTCGCCCGCCGCCGCCCGCAGCGTCAGGTCGACGCGGCCACCGCTCTCCGGCACGGTGAAGTACGTGAACATCCGCTGGAAGCGGGAGTCGTGCTTGCGGTCGGCCGCGACGTAGTTGCCGGCGCAGGAGGTGTCGGTCCAGTTGGTGGCGGTGACGCCGTCGGCGGTACGGATCTCCAGGGCGGCCCGGCGCCGCTCCCCCGCCTTCTTGCCCACCTCGACCTGTACGGACGCCGCATAGGTCCCGGCGGGCAGCCGGCCCAGGCGCTGGCCGACGGTGGTGGCCGCTCCGGCGCCGATCACCAGCTCGTAGTCGCCGATGGTGTTGCGCACGACGGACGCCGGCGCCCCGGCCGGTGTGGTCTGCCAGCCCTTGAGGGAGCCGGAGTTGAAGCCGGGGTCGTACACCGGGGTGCCCTGGCCCCAGTGCGGTTCGGCGACCGCCTTCGCGCGGGAGCGGTACAGCACATAGGGCTGTCCTGCGGTGGCGTCCACGGTGACCTTGCCGGAGCGGACCGCGAGGTCACCGGCGTGCACCCGGCCCTGGTCGGTGAGCCGGTAGAGCGCGACGCGCGAGGAGTGCGACCAGCCGCGCGGCAGCTGCCAGGTGGTGGAACCGCCCTTCGGGTTGTAGTGGTAGAGCTTCTCCGGGTCGGTCGCCCTGCGGGGTTCCCAGGGCAGCAGATAGCTGCCGCCGGTGTAGACGACCCGTCCGTCGGTGGTGATGCGGCGGTCGCCGTCCGCGTCGCCGACGACGGTCCCGGTGGGGCCGAAGAAGGTGATCTCGTGCTCGGTCCACCGCTTGACCGGGTACGCCTGGAGGTACTTCGCGGGCAGCGCCTCGGTCCAGATGATGTCGTAGAAGGCGTTCCAGTCGGTCTTGTTGACCCAGCCCTCGAAGTTGCCCATCCGCCCCGCGCCCAGCAGGGTGGGCCACTTGTTGGAGAAGACGTCCTTCTGGTGGTTGCGGATGAAGCGGATCAGCTGGGAGTTGATACCGCGCGAGGTGTCGGCGCCGTAGTCGGTCTCGTTCGCCCAGTGCGACCAGACCGACGAGCGCTCCAGGCCGTGGCCCCACTCGCTGCTGACGGTCCAGCCCTGCTCGCGCAGCGCCCGCTGGAGCCGGTCGCCGTTCCAGCCGGACTCGCGGAAGACGTCGAAGTAGATGGCGTTGAGCGCGGGATGCGCGTCGTTACGCAGGTCCTGGAGCCGCTTGATGATGTCGCCGGAGACCAGGTCACGCCGGGAGTCGATGCGGTAGGACTGGTCGAGCCAGTCCCACTGCTTGTCGGTCTTGTCGACGAGCTTCTCGGAGAAGGCGTGGGCCACGGGGTACGACTCGGTGGCGTTGACGTGCACGCTGAAGTCGCTGTTCCACTGGCTGCCCTCCTCGACGAGGGTGTTCATGTCGGCGAGGCCGCCGGCCCGCTCGTTGTAGTTGCCCGCGTAGTCGGGGTGCGCCGAGTCGTGGCCCTCCGACTGATAGCCCTTGAGCAGCGTGTACTGGCGCAGCCCGTCCGTGGCGAGGGAGATCCGCTTGACGTTGTCGAGCGTGGCGAGGAACGGGTTGGTGGCCTGCGAGGCGAAGTTGAAGGGGATGTGCGGGACGACCCGCAGATGGGTGTCGTCCACTCCGAGCGGTGTCACCATGATGTCGCGGAAGGCGATGGCCGCGTCCTGCCAGTCGACCACGCCGTCGCCGTTGCGGTCCCGGGTGAGGACGACGGTCGCGTACGGCAGCGGCTCGGTGGCGTCGACCGGTGAGGTGTCCGCGCGGTGGGTCCACTGGCCACAGGCCAGCTGCGCCTTGACGTAGCCGTCCTTCTTGACGGTCTGCCGCCACATCCGGCCGTTCTCCCAGGTGGCGCCGGGGGTGGCGTCCGGCTTGTCGTAGACGGTGTTGGTCTCGACGGCGCCGCCGAGGCTGTCGTGCGCCACCACGGCGTACGCGCAGCCGGTGGGCGCCGCGTCCGCCGCGCTGTCCGCCGTGACCTTGACCAGGGTGTCGCCGCTCTTGGCCTTGTCCAGGTCGAGCTTGGCGGCCAGCAGGGTGGCGCCGGGCTGGTCGCTGCGTACGGAGAGGAAGGCGAGCGCGGGGATCTCCAGCGTCCCGACGCGCAGCGCGGCGGTGTCGGCGATACGGGTGACCCGCCAGTCGGTCTGCCATCCGTCGACCCGGATCTCGACGCGGATCTCGGTCCCGCCGTCGAAGGCGAGGGTGTACGCGATCCGGTCCCGGCCGGGCCTGGACGTCACCTTCGGGGTGTGCGCGGTCCCGTCGACGAGCACCGAGGTGACGGGGTCCTCCTGCCCGTGCAGCAGCGCGCCCGTCCGGCGGTCGGTGTACGACACGATGCGCGGGAAGCCCCGGTCGACGCGGACGTCGAGGACTTCGGAACGCAGGACGGTCTCGGCTCCGCCCGCGCTCCCGGAGCCCGCCTTCGCTGCGTCCGCCGCGAAGGCGGACGGGGCGGCGAGTGCCGCACCGACACCGGCAAGCGCGGTGGCGGCTACAACGGTCCTGCGGCTGGGCCCTCGGTCTACTTCGTGCACGCTCGCTCCTCCATCGCGACGATCATCCGTGCACGTCACGATGGAGGGGCGGGGCGTGTGCGCCTATGGACAAAGGAGGGACAGCTGTTGGACTAAAGCGATGTGCTGCCCGCGGCCCGTCTCAGTGCAGCGTGTCCGCGGCCGCCTTGATGTCCGCCGAGAGCGCCGACACCTGGGCGTACACCCCCGGGTAGCCCGGCTCGGCGCAGCCCTGGCCGAAGCTGACGATCCCGACCTGGACCCACTCCCCCTGGTCGTCCTTGCGGAACATCGGGCCGCCCGAGTCACCCTGGCAGGTGTCGACCCCGCCCTTCTCGACATCTCCGGCGCAGATCTCGTCACCGGCGTTGAACTGCGATCCGTACGCCTCACCGCACTGCGCGTCGGTGACATAGGGGACCGTCGCCTGCCGCAGATAGCGCTGCTGGCCGCCGTTCTCGCTCGTGGAGCCCCAGCCCGCGATCGTGAAGGTTCCCTTGTCGTACGCCGTACTGGTGACGGTGGGCAGGGTCGGCAGGTCGAAGGGCCGGTCCAGCTTGATCAGGGCCCAGTCCTTGCCCTTGCCGTCGTAGCCGGGAGCCTGGATGACCTGGGTGGACTTGATGTGCACGGCCTGCGGGCTCTGGAGGTCTACGGAGCCCGCGGTCGCGGTGATGGAGGTGTTGGCGCCGGAGCCCGACACGCAGTGGGCCGCGGTGAGGACGATGTCCTTGGCGTAGAGGGCGCCCCCGCATCCCTGGGAGAGATGCACCATAAAGGGGTACTGGCCCTCCGCCACCCGGGTGCCTCCGACGACGGGCTCGGGGGCGGCGGCCGAGGCCGGGGCGGGCTGGAGGCTGAGGACTGCGAGTACGGCGGCGCCGATGGCCGCGCATCGTCCGATGGTGCGCTCTGGCTGGTTCAACGGGCTTCCTCTCGTGGGGGCTGAGGGATCCTCACGCCCTGTCCGGACCAGGACCTGGTCCCACGGTCCGGAAAGGGCTGCTCCCACGACAATGGCCGCTGTCCGGGGTTTCCGCCCGGCCGTAGAGTGGACGCGTGACGGACGGCAGCGAGGTCGTACACGGTTTTCCGCACCTGGAGACCGTGCAGGCGGCGATCACGGCGCTCCACAGGCGCCTCTCGTACGACGGTGTCCTCAGCTACGCGCCGAGCCTCGCCCCCGTCGACGCCGCCTTCTCCGACCTGGACGATCTGCATCTGGGCACCCAGCGGGTGGCCCGCGCGCTGGTCCACCATCTGCGGCTGCCCGACGCCCGGATGATCGTCGGCTTCCGCGAGATGGAGCACGCGGCGGCGGTCGAACTGGCGGCGGGGCCGGAGTACTTCATCGAGCTCAACGACCGTTTCCGTACCCACAGGGCCGACATCGGGGCGGCTCTCGCCCATGAGGTCACCCATGTGCTGCTGCACCGGCTCGGCCTCGGCTTCGCGGGGACCCGGGACAACGAGATCCTCACCGACACGGCGGCGGCCTACCTCGGGGCGGGCTGGCTGCTGCTCGACGCGTTCCGCGAGGACGCGGTGTCCAGCCAGAAGCTCGGCTATCTCACCCCGGAGGAGTTCGGGTATGTGCTGGCGAAGCGGGCGGTGCTCCTCGACGAGGACCCGTCGATCTGGTTCACCAGCCCGCAGGCGTACACGGCGTACACGAAGGGGCGGGCCAGGGCGGGTCAGGACAGCACCCGGCCGCCGCTGACCGCGGCCGGGTGGGCCGGGCGCCGCGCCTACGCGAAGCACCGCAGGAACGCGCTGGAGAACGGCGGCCGCTCCGCCCCCGGCCTGCCGTACGCCTTCGAGCAGGCACCGGACGGACTGCGCGTCAGTTTCGCCTGCCCCACCTGCCATCAGCGGATCAGGGTGCCGGTCCGCGGCCGGGTGCGGGCGCGCTGCGGGCTGTGCCGCACAGTTCTGGAATGCGACACCTGAGGGCTGTCCCGTAATCCCTGGTGGATCAGCGCGCGGCGTCAGATGCGGTGCATCGCAAGGCGGAGGGACGTCCGCATACTGGATGTATTCGGGCGTTCCGACAACGCGGCGAGGCGCCGCATCTGTCGTCGTGTGCCCGCCAGGGGTTACGGGACAGCCCTCAGGAACCCGTCCGGACCTAGGATCTGTGCCATGCGCGTAGAGACGAAGCACGCACTGGTGCGGCCCCTCCAGCGGTATCTGATCAACCCGCCGGTCCGGCTGCTGCTGCGGCTCGGGGCCGCGCCCGGTTACGCGCTGCTGGAGACGCGCGGGCGGGTCACCGGGCAGATCCGCACCACGCCGGTCGGCGAGGGCAGGGACGGGCGGGTGTTCTGGATCGTCGCGGAACACGGCATGCACGCCGGGTACGTCCGCAACATCCGGGACTGCCCGGACGTGCGGGTCCGCCTCCGCGCGGGGCGGCGCTTCGTCTGGGTGCCGGGAACGGCGGAGCTGCTTCCGGGCGACGACCCGTACGCGCGCCAGCGCACCCTGGTACGCGGGCACCCGCTGCGGGCGCTGAACGCGGCGACCGTCCGGGCGATGGGGACGGAGCTGCTGACGGTCCGCATCACTCTGCATCCCGGGCCGGGCGCCGGGCCCGCCTGACGGCAGGGCCCGGCCGCGCCCGGTCCGTCAGGCGGCGGCCCTGCGGCCGCCCTGGCCACC